>NZ_JBHYMF010000079.1:0-31355 GCF_042742855.1 Streptomyces sp. NPDC058877
GGCTCAGGCTGCCCTCAGCTCCGCCGTCCCGCTGCGACGGGATCAGCGGTGAAGGTCTCTCACCTCCACTCGAACCACTGCGCCTCACGGCGCACCCACGACCTCCGGCACGAGGCCGCCACGCTCGCACTCACAGCGGGAACCGACCTCAAGGTCGTCCAGGAGATGCTCGGTCACTCGACGATCACTCTGACCGCCGACACCTACACGAGCGTCGTCCCCGCGCTCTCCCGGGCCGCCGCCGAGGCCGCCGTCGCCATCGTCCCGCGTGCCAACCGCCGGCCCGGCCTCCGGGTCGTCGAGACGGCCGCCTGATGGCAGCCGGTCACGCCTCCGCTCACACGTCCGCTCACACTTTCGCGGCACCGCGTTCTCGGTGAGTTCTCGGTGCCCCGGCAATTCACCCACAAGCGGACACGAAAAACGGCTGCGGCCCCTGGATCCGATCCATCCGATCCAGGGGCCGCAGCCGTACGCGCACTGTGCAGCATCCGGGTGACCTCGGCGTGTCGTTCCAATGCCGCAGGTCGTTCCGGGTGCACCGTGGATGCGGTCAGCGGAAGGCGAAACCTTCCTGCCTCCACGATGCAGTGGTGGGGCGGGTGGGACTCGAACCCACGGCCGACGGATTATGAGTCCGCTGCTCTAACCGGCTGAGCTACCGCCCCGAACGGTGAGGCGCGTACATGTGTGCGCGCCGTCTGCCGCAGCATAGCCGCTCATACGATCTCTTGCTTCGGATGATCGACCCTGCTCGTCCTTGAGGACACCACCGGGTCCCGGATGGTTCCCACGAACGCGAAAGAGGACCCCGAAGGGTCCTCTTCCGTCTGGCTCCCCCGGCTGGACTCGAACCAGCAACCCTCCGGTTAACAGCCGAATGCTCTGCCAATTGAGCTACAGGGGATCGCGCTCCCCCGACTGGACTCGAACCAGTAACCTGCCGGTTAACAGCCGGCTGCTCTGCCAATTGAGCTACAGGGGATTGCTGCGTTGCACCGATCGTACCCAGTCCGGCTGAACCGGAAGGGCGGCCGCTCGCTGCGAGACATACATTAGCGCAAGCAGGGGGGTGCTCCGCCAATCGGTATCCCCAGGGCCTCCAGGGAAGGATCGCCGCCGTGCGGTACAAGCTGACGTTCGTCGTGGGACTTGCCCTCGGTTACGTGGTCGGTACGCGGGCCGGACGCGAGCGCTACGAGCAGATGAAGAAGTCCGCGAAGGACTTCGTGCAGAGCCCCGCCGTCCGCAACGCCACCGAGTCCGCCGTCCAGACCGGGCGCCAGGCCGCGGGCAAGGCGGCGCACCTCGTGGGCGACACGGTGGGCGACCGACTGCCGTCCTCCGTGACCGATCGGGTGCACGCGTTCCGCGGCCGGGGCAACGGCAAGGTCGACGACGAAGAGTGGGGCACCAGCAACACCTGAGGGCCCCGCGTGCGGCAGAATCATCTGTCATGGGGATAGTCGCCGGACTGGACAGCTCTGCTGAGTTCACACGCATCGTCGTCTGTGACACGGACACGGGTGCCGTACTGCGGCAGGGCTATGCCGCGCATCCCGGCGAGCCGAAGGCCGTCGACGTCGACCCGCAGAGCTGGCTGCTGTCCCTCGGGGAGGCCGCCACCGGCGGGCTCCTGGAAGGCGTCGAGGCCATCGGCGTCTCGGCACAGCAGAACGGTCTGGTGCCGCTGGACGCGCAGGGCGGCCTGGTGCGGCCCGCGCTGGTCCGGAACGACAAGCGGGCACAGGTCGCCGCCGCCGACCTCGTCGAGTCCCTGGGCGGTCGGCAGGCCTGGGCCGAGGCCGTCGGCTGCGTGCCCGGCGCCGGACAGCCGGTTGCCAAGCTGCGCTGGCTGGCCCGCGCCGAACCCGAGCAGGCCGGACGGGTCGCGATGGTCCTCCAGCCCCACGACTGGCTGGTCTGGCAGCTCCTCGGCCGCCCCGCCCGCCGCACCACCGACCGCGGCGCCGCCTCCGGCACCGGCTACTGGTCGGCCCGCACCGGCTCGTACCGCCCCGACCTCGTCGAACTGGCCCTCGGTCACCAGGCCGTGCTGCCCGAGGTGCTCGGCCCCGCCGAGGCCGCCGGGATCACCCCGGAGGGGCTGCTCGTCTCCGCCGGCACGGGCGAGACGATGGCCGCCGCGCTCGGCCTGGGCCTCGGCAGCGGCGACGCGGTGGTCTCGCTCGGCGCCTCCGGTTCCGTGATGGCCGTGCACCACGAGGCCCTCGCCGACCCCAGCGGCATGATCACCTCGTTCGCCGACGCCACCGGCATGCACCTGCCCGTCGTCTCCACCTCGAACGCGGTGCGGACGCTGCGCGGCACCGCCGAGATGCTGGGTGCGGAGTCCCTGGAGGAGTTGTCGACGCTGGCGCTGAAGTCGACGCCGGGCGCCTCCGGGCTCGTCCTGCTGCCCTATCTGGAGGGCGAGCGGACCCCCGACCTCCCGCACACCGCGGGCACGCTCAGCGGACTGCGGCGCGAGTCGATGAAGCCCGAGCACATGGCGCGGGCGGCGTTCGAGGGCATGCTCTGCGCGCTCACCGACGCCATGGACGTGTTGCGCAGGCGGGGCGTCGAGGTCCGGCGGGTCTTCCTGCTCGGCGCTGCGGCGTCCCTGCCGGCGGTGCAGGCCCTGGCGCCCGCGCTCTTCGGCGCGCAGGTCGTCGTCCCCCAACCGGCCGACTACGCGGCGCTCGGTGCGGCCCGACAGGCCGCCTGGGCGCTCGGGGTCGCCCGGGGAACGCTCGGGCCGTCCGCGCCCCCCGCTTGGCAGGGCGCCGCCGCACAGGTACTGGAGCCCGGCGAGGAGCTGGCCGTCGGGCAGGCGGTGCGACAGCAGTACGTGGCGACGCGGGAGCAGGTCCACCCGGGTGCGTTCGGCTCGTAGCGGGCCCTGCGACGGTTCGTAAAGTCTTGGCCAGGGCTGGACCCGGAAGCAGAAACCGAGTCGTAACGCCCCAGGGGTGCGGGCGATAGTAGGAGCCGTGCTCATAAGACTTCTCCGAACCCATCTGCGGCCCTACCGAAAACCCATCGCGCTGTTGGTCCTGCTGCAGTTCCTGCAGACCTGCGCGAGCCTCTACCTTCCGACCCTGAACGCCGACATCATCGACAACGGCGTCGTCCGCGGGGATTCCGGCTACATCCTGCGCTTCGGCGCCCTGATGGTCGGCGTCTCCGTCGTGCAGGTCGCCTGCAACATCGGAGCGGTGTACCACGGTGCGCGGACCGCCTCGGCGCTCGGCCGGGACGTGCGGGGCGCGGTCTTCGACCGGGTGCAGTCGTTCTCGGCCCGTGAGCTGGGCCAGTTCGGCGCGCCCTCGTTGATCACCCGCACGACCAACGACGTCCAGCAGGTCCAGATGCTGGTCCTGATGGCGTTCACCCTGATGGTCTCGGCGCCCATCATGTGCGTCGGCGGCATCGTGATGGCGCTCGGCCAGGACGTCCCCCTGTCGGGCGTGCTGCTCGCGGTGGTGCCGGTGCTCGGCGTCGCCGTCTCGCTGATCGTGCGGAAGATGCGTCCGCTCTTCCGCACGATGCAGGAGCGGCTCGACACGGTGAACCGGGTGCTGCGCGAGCAGATCACCGGCAACCGGGTCATCCGCGCCTTCGTGAAGGACGGGTACGAGGAAAAGCGCTTCCGCGGGGCCAACGGCGAACTGACCGACGTGTCGATGGCGACGGGCCGGTTGATGGCGCTGATGTTCCCGACGGTGATGACCGTCGTGAACGTCTCCAGCGTGGCGGTGGTCTGGTTCGGCGCGCAGCGCATCGACAGCGGCGGGATGGAGATCGGCGCGCTGACCGCCTTCCTCGCCTATCTGATGCAGATCGTGATGGCCGTGATGATGGCCACCTTCATGTTCATGATGGTGCCGCGTGCCGAGGTCTGTGCGGAGCGCATCGAGGAGGTGCTCGGGACGGAGACGAGCGTCGTGCCCCCGACCGATCCGGTGACCGCGCTCGAACGGCGCGGACACCTGGAAGTCCGGAACGCCGACTTCCGGTATCCGGGCGCGGAGGAATCGGTCCTCAAGGACGTGGCGCTGGTCGCCCGCCCCGGCGAGACCACCGCGATCATCGGGTCGACGGGCAGTGGCAAGTCGACGCTGCTCGGACTCGTGCCCCGCCTCTTCGACGCCACCGGCGGCGAGGTACTCGTCGACGGCGTCGACGTGCGGAAGCTGGAACCGTCGCTGATGGCGAGGACCGTGGGGCTCGTCCCGCAGAAGCCGTACCTGTTCTCGGGGACGGTGGCGACGAACCTGCGGTACGGGAAGCCCGACGCCACCGACGAGGAACTCTGGCACGCCCTGGAGGTCGCCCAGGCGGCCGACTTCGTGCGGAAGCTGGAGAACGGTCTGCACGCGCCGATCGCACAGGGCGGCACCAACGTGTCCGGCGGGCAGCGGCAGCGGCTCGCCATCGCGCGGACGCTCGTGCAGAAGCCCGAGATCTACCTCTTCGACGACTCCTTCTCCGCGCTCGACTACGAGACGGACGCCCTGCTCCGGGCCGCGCTGACCCGGGAGACGTCGGACTCGACCGTGGTGATCGTCGCGCAGCGCGTCGCCACCATCCGGGACGCCGACCGGATCGTGGTCCTCGACGAGGGCCGGGTCGTCGGCACCGGACGGCACCACGAGTTGATGGCGGACAACGAGACGTACCGGGAGATCGTGCTCTCCCAGCTGACCGAGGCGGAGGCGGCGTAATGGCCGGTCCTGGCGGACGCATGATGGCCGGTGGCGGCCCCGACCAGCGGTCGATGGACTTCAAGGGTTCGGGCAAGCGGCTGCTGAAGCAGCTGGCGCCCGAGCGCAAGGCGCTCTGGGTGATGCTGATCGCCGGCGTGCTCTCGGTGGCGGCCTCGGTGGTCGGGCCGAAGATCCTCGGCAAGGCCACGGACCTGATCTTCGCGGGCGTGGTCGGACGGCAGGCGGAGGCGGGCACCACGAAGGCGGAGACCCTGCAGGGGCTCCGCGACGGCGGACAGGACGGCATGGCCGACATGCTGTCCGGGGTCGACTTCACCCCCGGCGAGGGGATCGACTTCGGCGCGGTCGGTGCGGTCCTGCTGTGGGTCCTCGCGATCTACGTGGCGGCGGGCCTGTTGATGCTGGTCTCCACCCGCATGTCGATCAAGGTGATCAACCGGACCGTCTACCGGATGCGGGAGGAGGTCCAGACGAAGCTGGCGCGGCTCCCGCTGTCGTACTTCGACCGGGCGAAGCGCGGCGAGGTGCTGTCCCGGGCGACCAACGACATCGACAACATCTCGCAGACCCTCCAGCAGTCGATGGGGCAGCTGATCAACTCGCTGCTCACGATCGTCGGCGTGCTCGGCATGATGTTCTGGATCTCGCCGCTGTTGGCGCTGGTGGCGCTGGTGACGGTGCCGCTCTCGGTGTTCGTCGCGACGAGGATCGGCAAGCGCTCGCAGCCGCACTTCGTGCAGCAGTGGAAGTCGACCGGTGCGCTCAACGCCCATGTGGAGGAGATGTACACCGGGCACGCCCTGGTGAAGGTCTTCGGTCGGCAGGAGGAGTCCGCGAAGGACTTCCGCGAGCAGAACGAGGCCCTGTACGAGGCCGGCTTCAAGGCCCAGTTCAACAGCGGCGTGATGCAGCCGGTGATGTTCTTCCTCTCGAACATCAACTACGTCCTGGTGGCCGTGGTCGGCGGTCTGCGGGTGGCGAGCGGCACCCTCTCCATCGGTGACGTGCAGGCCTTCATCCAGTACTCGCGCCAGTTCTCGATGCCGCTCACGCAGGTCGCGTCGATGGCGAACCTGGTGCAGTCGGGCGTCGCCTCGGCCGAGCGGATCTTCGAACTGCTCGATGCGGAGGAGCAGGAGCCGGACGCGCCGACGAGCAGGACGGCGGCGGCCCCGGACGGGGGCTGGGGAACGGCGGTGGACCTGAAGGGCAAGGTCGCGCTGGAGGACGTCTCCTTCCGCTACGAGGAGGACAAGCCGCTCATCGACGGTCTCTCGCTGTCGGTGGAGCCGGGCCAGACGGTCGCGATCGTCGGTCCGACCGGTGCCGGCAAGACGACCCTGGTGAACCTGCTGATGCGGTTCTACGAGGTGACGGGCGGTCGGATCACCCTGGACGGGGTGGACATCGCGAAGATGCCCCGGGCGGAGCTGCGCAAGGGGATCGGCATGGTCCTCCAGGACACCTGGCTCTTCGGGGGGACCATCGCGGACAACATCGCGTACGGCGCGACGGGGCCGGTGACCCGGGCCGAGGTCGAGGAGGCGGCGCGCGCCGCGCACGCCGACCGGTTCGTCCGGACCCTGCCCGAGGGGTACGACACGGTGATCGAGGACGACGGGGCGGGGGTCAGCGCGGGCGAGAAGCAGCTGATCACCATCGCCCGGGCGTTCCTGTCCGATCCGGTGATCCTCGTCCTGGACGAGGCGACCAGCTCGGTCGACACCCGCACCGAGGTGCTCATCCAGAAGGCGATGGCCCGACTCGCGCACGGTCGGACCTCGTTCGTGATCGCGCACCGGCTCTCCACGATCCGGGACGCGGACGTGATCCTGGTGATGGAGAGCGGCTCGATCGTCGAACAGGGCACCCACGAGGAGCTGTTGTCGGCCGGCGGAGCGTACGCCCGCCTGTACGCGGCGCAGTTCGCCCAGGCGGTCGCCGAGGTCGACTGACCGGTGGCGGCGCGGCCTCCGGTCCGCACCCTCCGGAGGGACGAGGGCCGTTCGGTACGCGGGGGGTGACGCCCTCCCCCGCTCCGGGCGGCTCCCGCGGGGCCCGCACGGCGGCGGCACCGGCGCCGTGGACCCGCCCGTGGCCGCTCCGCTCCGTCTACGGCTCCTCGGGGACGAGGACTCCGAGTTCGACCTCCTCGAAGACGCGTGACCACCAGGACTCCTCGTCCGCGAAGGCCTCCGGATCGCTCTCCCGCGCCCGCTCGACCACCTCGTCGACGAAGTCCTCGTAGCCGTCGGAGTCATCGCTCCTGCCCGAACGGACGAAGTCCTCCCAGACCCGCAGGACGCCCTGCAGGCCTTCGATCGAGGAATTGACGGCCCCGCGCTCCTGCACGGCGTCGCCGGTACGGCCGCGGACCATCCGGACCCCGCCGCCGTCGAGCAGCAGCCAGTAGGCGTCGACGCCGTCCTCGAACGCGCCGAGGAACACGGCCCGGCCCTCCGCGAGGACCCGGACCGACAGTTCGCGGGCAGGGTCCCTCACGAACATCCGGCAGCAGTCGGTCGGCAGCCCCCGCCGGCTCAGCGCCTCCACCACTCCGTCGTCCGCGCCCGCTTCGCGGAGGGCGTCCGCGTCGTACGGCAGCCAGTCCATCGTCCTTCACCCACCCCGTCCGCCCCGTCCACGGGGACCGGTCCTCTCGGGCCGAGGAGCGGCCCGTCGGAGGGAATCTAGTCCAAGTAGCCCCGCAGCTGATCGGCGTAGGCGTGGTCCCGCAGCCTGTTGAGGGTCTTGGACTCGATCTGGCGGATGCGTTCGCGCGTGACGCCGAAGATGCGCCCGATCTCCTCCAGGGTGCGGGGCTTGCCGTCGTCGAGGCCGTAGCGGAGTTGGACGACCTTCCGTTCGCGTTCGCCGAGCGTGGAGAGGACGTCCTCCAGGTGGCGGCGGAGCAGCAGGAAGGCGGCGGATTCGACGGGCGAGGCGGCGTCGCCGTCCTCGATGAGGTCACCGAGGGCGACGTCCTCCTCCTCGCCGACCGGGGCGTGCAGGGAAACCGGTTCCTGGGCGAGCCGGAGGACCTCGCCGACCCGCTCGGGAGCCAGGTCGAGCTGGGCGGCGACCTCTTCCGCGGTGGGTTCGTAGCCGCGTTCCTGCAGCATGCGGCGCTGGACCCGGATGACCCGGTTGATGAGTTCGACGACGTGGACGGGGACCCGGATGGTCCGGGCCTGGTCGGCGAGGGCGCGGGACATGGCCTGGCGGATCCACCAGGTGGCGTACGTGGAGAACTTGTAGCCGCGGGCGTAGTCGAACTTCTCGACGGCTCTGATGAGGCCGAGGTTTCCCTCCTGGACGAGGTCGAGCATGGTGAGGCCGCGGCCCACGTAACGCTTGGCGACGGAGACGACAAGGCGGAGGTTGGCCTCGATGAGCTTGCGCTTGGCGATCCGGCCGAGGACCACGAGCCGGTCCAGGTCGATCGCCAACTGCGTTTCCAGGTCGGGCGTGTTGGCGAGCTTCTCCTCGGCGAAGAGGCCCGCCTCGATCCTGCGGGCGAGTTCGACCTCTTCCTCCGCGCTGAGCAGCGGGATGCGACCGATCTCGCGCAGGTACTGGCGGAAGAGGTCGGAGGAGGGCCCGTTGCCCCCGGGCTCGGGGCGACGCCGCTGGGCCGGGACCTCGGGTTCGGCGTCCGGTTCGGCGTCCGGTTCGCGGGGTGACGGTTCCTGCTGGTGGGTCCGGGTCTCGGTCTGCACGGCGGGGCGACCTCCAGGAAGGGGGGGACGGCACCGTCATCCAGTGTGGGGTACGACACATCGCTGCCACGAGGGGCGTGCGGTGACTTTTTGGGACCGTCGGGTCACCGAACGTCAAAGTGCGGCGGCGCCGTTGTTCCGGAGGGTCTGCCCGTACTGGGTGAGGACCCAGAGCTCGTTCTGCACGGCGGCGAGCCGCTCGGGGTCGCCGTTCGCGCCGAGTCGGGCCAGGGTGCCCTGCACGTCGCGGATGCGGCGGTCGACGGCACGGAGACGGACGGTGACGAGCTGGTCGCCGGCGTACGCCTCGTCGACGGCCTTGGCGAAGATCGTCTCGACGGCGAGTTCGGTGACCAGGGCGCGGACCGAGTCGTTGGGGGCCGCCTCGCGAACGGCGTCGAGGTAGTCGGAGGGCGCACCGGTGGCACCACCGGCGTCCTGGACGCACTGGCGGACGGCCGCGTAGGGCGGGGCGGTGAACTCGTCGACCCCGTAGGCGTCGAAGGCCGGGGAGACCAACTCGGGTCGTTGGAGGGCCAGCTTGAGGAGTTCCCGCTCGGTGCGGTGGGCGGGGCTGCGCAGGTTGAGCGCGGGGCCGGAGGGCGTGGCGGGCGGGGTCGGGGCGTCGTAGGTGCGCGGGGGCTGCTGCCGCTCGGGGCCCCGGTTGCCGCCCTGTCGCTGCCAGCGGGCGATCTGGGCGACGCGGCGGACGACGAACTGGGTGTCGAGGATGCCGAGCATGCCCGCGAGCTGGACGGCGACCTCGTGCTGGGAGGCGATGTTCTTGATCTTCGCGACGATCGGGGCGGCTTCGTCGAGGGCGGCGGCGCGCCCCGCCGGGGTCTCCAGGTCGTACCGCCGCACGATCTGCCGGAGGGCGAACTCGAAGAGCGGGGTGCGGGGTCGGACGAGCTCGGCGACGGCCTCGTCGCCCTTGGCGAGCCGGAGCTCACAGGGGTCCATGCTGTCGGGTGCGATGGCGATGTACGTTTCGGCGGCGAACTTCTGATCGTCCTCGAAGGCGCGCAGTGCGGCCTTCTGGCCGGCGGCGTCACCGTCGAAGGTGAAGATGACGCGGGCCGAGCCGTTGTCCATGAGGAGGCGGCGGAGGATCTTGATGTGATCACCGCCGAAAGCGGTGCCGCAGGTGGCGATGGCCGTGGTGACGCCGGCCAGGTGGCAGGCCATGACGTCGGTGTAGCCCTCGACGACCACGGCCCGGCTGACCTTGGCGATGTCCTTCTTGGCCAGGTCGATGCCGTAGAGCACCTGGGACTTCTTGTAGATCGGCGTCTCCGGCGTGTTGAGGTACTTGGGGCCGTTGTCGTCCTCGCGGAGCTTGCGGGCGCCGAAGCCGACGATCTCGCCGCCGACGTCCTTGATCGGCCACATGAGGCGGCCCCGGAAGCGGTCGATGGGGCCGCGCCTGCCGTCCTGGGAGAGGCCGGAGAGGATCAGCTCCTTGTCGGAGAACCCCTTGCCGCGCAGGAAGCGGGTGAGGTGGTCCCAGCCGGCCGGGGAGTAGCCGACGCCGAAGTGTTCGGCGGCGGCCTGGTCGAAGCCGCGCTCGGCGAGGAACTTCCGGCCGATCTCGGCCTCGGCGGAACCGAGTTGCTCGGCGTAGTACTGGGCGGCGATCTTGTGGGCCTCGATCAGGCGGATGCGTTCTCCGCGCTGGTGGCCGGGGTTGTAGCCGCCCTCCTCGTACCGCAGGGTGATGCCCGCCTTGGCGGCGAGGCGCTCGACCGTCTCGGAGAAGGAGAGGTGGTCGATCTTCATCACGAAGGCGATGGTGTCGCCGCCCTCCTGGCAGCCGAAGCAGTGGAAGAGTCCCTTGCTCGGGCTGACCTGGAAGGAGGGCGACTTCTCGTCGTGGAAGGGGCAGAGCCCCTTGAGGTTTCCGCCGCCCGCGCTGCGGAGCTGGAGGTACTCGGACACGACGGCGTCGATCGGGACCGCGTCCCGTACCGCCTTCACGTCGTCATCGTTGATCCTGCCTGCCACGCATGAATCCTACGGGGTCGGAGCACGGTCAGATCAGCGTCTCCAGGGGGACGGAGGGGTCGGCGAGGGCCTCCGGATCCACGGGCGTGCGGGCCCGGATGAGGGCTTGGATCGGATCTGTGACGTCCCACACGTTCACGTTCATGCCGGCGAGGACCCTCCCCTCCTTGAGCCAGAAGGCGATGAACTCGCGCTTGCCGGTGTCGCCGCGGACCACGACCTGGTCGTACGAGCCGGGCGGGGCCCAGCCCGAGTACTCCATGCCGAGGTCGTACTGGTCGGTGAAGAAGTAGGGCACGCGGTCGTAGGAGACGCGCTGCCCGAGCATGGCACGGGCGGCGGCCGGGCCGCCGTTGAGGGCGTTGGCCCAGTGCTCGACGCGGAGCCGGGTGCGCAGCAGCGGGTGGTGGAAGGCCGCGACGTCGCCGGCGGCGAAGACGTCGGGGTCGGAGGTGCGCAGCGACTCGTCCACCGCGATGCCGCCGCCGTCGGCCCGGTCGACGAGGGCGAGGCCCGAGTTCTCGGCGAGGGCGGTGCGGGGGGCGGCGCCGATCGCGGCGAGGACCGCGTGCGCCGGGTGCTCCTCGCCGTCGTCGGTGCGGACGGCGAGGACCATGCCGTCCTGGCCGACGATCTCGGTGAGGCGGGCGCCGAAGTGGAAGCGGACGCCGTGGTCGGCGTGCAGGTCGGCGAAGAGCTGGCCGAGTTCCGGGCCGAGGACCCGGTACAGCGGGGTGGGGTCGGCCTCGACGACGGTGACCTCGGCGCCGTAGCCGCGGGCGGCGGCGGCGACCTCCAGCCCGATCCAGCCGCCGCCGGCGATCACCAGGTGGCCGTTGTCCCGGCCGAGGCCGGCGAGGACCTGCCGGAGCCGGTCTGCGTGGGCGAGCCGGCGCAGGTGGTGGACGCCGGCGAGCTCGGTGCCGGGAACGTCGAGGCGGCGCGGCTCGGCGCCGGTGGCGAGGAGCAGCTTGTCGTAGCGGATGACGGTGCCGTCGTCGAGGCGGACGGTGCGGGCCTCGCGGTCGACGGCGGTGACGGACTGGCCGCGGTGGAGCTCGATGTCGTTCGCCGCGTACCAGGCGGCCTCGTGGACGAAGACGTCGTCGCGCTGTTTGGCCCCGGTGAGGTAGCCCTTGGAGAGGGGTGGGCGCTCGTACGGGTGGTCGCGTTCGTCGCCGATGAGGATCACCCGGCCGTTGAACCCCTCGGCGCGCAGGGTCTCCGCCGCTTTGGCCCCTGCCAGACCCCCGCCGACGATGACGAAGGTCTGATCTGCGTCGACCATGTCGTTTCCTCCTCGTTGCGACCGGTTCCAACCTACGCCCCCGGGCGTTCGTCCCGCGGTACCCGTCCGGGCCGTGCCTGCGAGGGTCCCGTACGGGCGGGGACGACGGAAGAGGGCGGCGACGGGCTAGCGGGGGGCGCGGAGACGGGCGTGGAGCGCGCGGGCGGAGGCGTCGGTGAGGTTGGCGATCTGGTCGACGATGACGCGCTTGCGGGCGCGGTCGTCGCGGGCCGCGTGGAAGGCGTCCCGGAACTGCGGTTCCAGGCCGTCGGGGGCGCGGGCGACGAGGGCCTCGGCGAGTTCGGCCACGACGACGCGCTGGTCGGCGCGGAGGGCTTCCTGCTCGGCGCGCTGCATCACGTAGCGGTCGGCGACGGCCTTGAGGACGGCGCACTCGTTCCGCGTCTCGCGCGGGACCACGAGTTCGGCGGCGTAGCGGGTCAGGCGTCCGGTGCCCGCCCCCGCCCCGGAGCGGCCCGGGCGGGGCCCCCAGGCCTGTCGGGTGGCCCCCTCGGCAGCCAGGCAGAAGCGCCCGATGAGCTGGCTGGTGGCGTCCTTGAGGCGGGCCTGGGCGACCGCGGAACCGTCGTACTCGTGCGGCCACCATTCCTCGCCCATCAGCCGGTCGAGGGCGTCGGCGAGTTCCTGCGGATCGGTGTCCTCCGGTACGTAGCGGCCGATGGCGACGGTCCAGATGTCGGCGCGCTCGGGCTCGGCGAGCAGCAGGGCGGGGGAGATGTGACCGGCGTGCAGCCCGTCCTCGAAGTCGTGCACCGAGTACGCCACGTCGTCGGACCAGTCCATGACCTGGGCCTCGAAGCACTTGCGGTGGGCGGGTGCCCCCTGCCGGATCCAGTGGAAGACGGGCAGGTCGTCCTCGTACACGCCGAACTTGGGCGAGCCGGGGTCCTCGGGGTGGCCGCCGCGCGCCCACGGGTACTTGGTGGCGGCGTCGAGGGCGGCCCGGGTGAGGTTGAGGCCGACGCTGACGAGCTCCCCGTCCTCGTTCTTGACGAAGCGCTTGGGTTCGATGCGGGTGAGGAGGCGGAGTGACTGGGCGTTCCCCTCGAAGCCCCCGCAGTCCTTGGCGACGTCGTTGAGCGCCTGTTCGCCGTTGTGCCCGAAGGGCGGGTGGCCCATGTCGTGGGAGAGGCAGGCCGCCTCCACGAGGTCGGGATCACAGCCGAGGGCGGCGCCCAGCTCGCGGCCCACCTGGGCGCACTCCAGGGAATGGGTGAGCCGGGTCCGGGGGCTGGCGTCCCAGGCGCGGCTCCTGGTGCCGGGCGTGACGACCTGCGTCTTGCCGGCGAGCCTGCGGAGCGCGGCGGAGTGCAGCACGCGGGCGCGGTCCCGTTGGAAGGCGGTGCGCCCCGGCCGTTTGTCGGGCTCGGCGGCCCAGCGCTCGGTCGCGGCGGAGTCGTATCCGGGGGTGTCTGCGATGCCTGAGATGTGCGCGGTGCCCTTGGTGTCCTCGATGCCTTCCATGCCTCGAAGGTAACCGGACGGACCGACAGAAGGGATCAGATGGTGGCGAGTTCCCGCACGGGAGGGACGGTGCGGACCCGGTCGTAGCGGTGGAGCACCAGTCGGGCGAGGGCGGGGTGGGCGCCGAGGGGCTCGGCGGCGAGCCAGGGGGCGTCGGCGGCGGCACGGGTGGCGAAGAGGCCGGGGGCGGTGAAGCAGGAGGCGACGGCGACCCGGTGGCGGCCCCGGGCGACGAGCGCACGGACGGCTTCGGGGACGGTGGGCGCGGCGGCGGAGGCGTAGGCGGGGACCACGGGGACGCCGCCGAGGCGTTCGCCGAGGAGGGCGGCGACGCGACGGATCTCGGCACCGGAGCGGGGGTCCCGGGAGCCCGCGGAGGCGAGGACGACGCCGGTGGCGCGGGAGGCCCCGTCCGCGGGGGTCCAGCCGGCCTCGGCGAGCCGGTCGGCGAGGGCCTCAACGAGGAGGGGGTGGGCACCGAGGGGATCGGCGACGCGGGCACGGAGGGCGGGTGCGGCGGCGACGGCGGCCGGCAGGTCGTGGCCGACGTGGTGGCCGGGGGCGAGGAGCAGGGGGACCAGCACGGCCTCGCGGCCCTCGGCGGCGAGCTCGGCGAGGGCGTCGTCGAGGAGCGGCGCGTTCAGTTCGATGTGGGCGAGCCGTACGTCGAGCCCGGGGCGGAGCTCGCGGACCCGGTCGAGGAGGCGGCTCAGGGTGGCCCGGGCGTGGGGGTCGCGACTGCCGTGGCCGACGGCGACGAGGGCGGGTGCGGGTGCGGTCGTGTTCATCGGGTTGCTTACCTCCTCGTCGTGCTTCCGCGGCCGGCGGCCGTACGGATGCACGTGGCCGAGTCGGATCCCGAGCTGCTCGGTGATCCTTCCGAGCAGCTCGGTGGCGCTGTCGAACGTGCTGTCCGGCTCCGTCATGCACCGATGGTGGGCGCGGCACGTTGCCGGACCGTTGCGCGGGGGTGACGACTGTTTTCCGTCACCTCACGGATGCGCGAACGGCGTCGTCAGCCCCTGCGACGGGCCGTGCGGACCCTCACTCCCCCGGACCCCACACGTATCGGACGTCCGGCTCGCGCTCCTCGTTGCGGTGGCCGTCGGTGTGCTCGACGGCGGTGAAGCCGTGCCGTTCGTAGAAGCGTCGCGCAGGGGCGTTGACCTGGAACGTCCACAGGGACAGCCCGGCCGTGCGCCGCCGCTTGGCCAGGTCGACGAGGCGGTCACCGATGCCCCGACCGCGCCACGGCGGGTCGACGTAGAGCTGGTCCAGCTCTTCGCCGTCCAGCACCATCATGGCGACGATCGAGCCGTCGACCGTGGCGACCCAGGTCTCCAGGCCGGGAACGACCACCTCCCGGAGCCAGGACCGGACCTGTTCGTCGGTGTGGGCCCGGCGGACGTCCGGGAGCGCCGCCGCGCGGGAGCGGAGCCAGACGTCGGCCACGGCAGCGGCATCGGAGTCGACGGCGCGCCGGAGGACGAGTTCGTTGATCTTCACGCCCGGATCGTACGAGGCCGCCCGCCTGCACCTCCCCTCTTTTTTCATTCCGAATCACGGAATATCTTTTCCGTTATGAGAATGTCCCCGCCCGCGCTCCCCCGGCGCGCCGCAGCCGAGTTCATCGGCACCTCCGCCCTCGTCGCCGTCATCGTCGGCTCCGGCATCCGCGCCGACGCACTGAGCCAGGACACCGGGGTACGACTGCTCGCCAACGCCGGCGCCTCCGCCCTCGGCCTCGGTCTACTCATCGCCCTCATCGGCCCGCTCTCCGGCGCCCACTTCAACCCCGTCGTCACGCTCTCCGAGTGGTGGTACGGGCGTCGCCGGGGCACCGGGCACGAGGCCCTCGCCTACATCGCCGCCCAGCTCGCCGGGGCCGTCACGGGTGCCCTGCTGGCCGAAGCCATGTTCGGGCGACCGCCCGGCGCATGGGCCACCGAGCCGCGCTCCGCGCTCCACCTGCTCCTCGGGGAGGCCGTCGCCACGGCCGGGCTCGTCCTCGTCGTACGGGGCCTGCACCACATCGGCCGTCCCGGCCTCGCCCCCGTCGCGGTCGCCGGGTACATCGGCGCGGCGATCTGGTTCACCTCTTCCGGGTCCTTCGCCAATCCGGCGGCCACCCTCGGGCGCGCCTTCTCCGACTCCTTCACCGGCATAGCCCCCGCATCGGTCCCCGCCTTCGCCGCCGCGCAACTCCTCGGCATGCTGCTCGGCATGGGCCTGGCCGGTGTGTTGTACGGAACACGAGGGACGCCCGGCGAACCGAACGCCACCGAACCGCGTCGGACGGAGTGACCGACCGACACCGCTCCACGGAGGTTCCCGCATGCCGGCACGGCTCACCCGGCTGTCCCCCCGCGCCACCAGGGCCCGCCGCCGCACCGTGCAGGCCCTGATGCTGGGCACCGTCCTCGCACTCGCCCCGGTCACCTGGACGCACCTGAAGGCCGCCCCCCGGCTGCGCACCACCGCCGACGTGCCGGCCCGGGACGTCGCCGTCGTCTTCGGCGCCGGCCTGTGGAACGGACGCCCCACCCCGTACCTCGCGCACCGCCTCGACACCGCCGCCGAGCTGTACCGCACGGGCAAGGTCCGGGTCCTGCTCGTCACCGGCGACAACAGTCGGACCACGTACGACGAGCCGAGCGCCATGCGCGCCTACCTCACCGCACGGGGGGTGCCGGACGAGCGGATCGTCAGCGACTACGCGGGCTTCGACACCTGGGACTCGTGCGTCCGGGCCCGACGGGTCTTCGGCATCGACCGGGCCGTCCTGGTCACCCAGGACTTCCACATCAAGCGGGCCGTCGCACTGTGCGGCCGGGCGGGCGTCGACGCGTACGGGGTCGGGGTGGCCGAACCCCACGACCGCACCTGGTACTACGGCACCACCCGGGAGCTCTTCGCGGCGGGGAAGGCCGCCCTCGACGCGGGCCTGCGTCCCGACCCGAAGTTCCTGGGTCCGAAGGAGAAGGGCGTCACCGAGGCCCTGGCAGCGGCCCGCAACTGAGCGGCTCCCGGCTCCCGGCTCCCGGCTCCTGGCTCCTGGCTCCTGGCTCCTGGCTCCTGGCTCCTGGCTCCTGGCTCCTGGCAAGCCTCACCCTGCGCGGCGCCTCCCGCGGAGGGCATGGCACCGCGCCCGTAATACGAGGTGCCGCCCCGCGTAACACGCCGGACGCATGCTGACCGCATGTCCGACGCCGCCGCTGTCCCCACCCACTGCCCCTACTGCGCCCTGCAGTGCGGGATGTCGCTCCGCCCCACCGGCGATCCGGAGCTGCCCGCCGAGGTGGTCGAGCGGACCGGCTTCCCGGTCAACCGGGGCGCCTTGTGCGGCAAGGGCCGCACCGCCCCCTCCGTACTCTCCTCCCGGGTCAGGCTCACCGAGCCCCTGGTCCGCAGCCCTGACACGGGGGCGCTGGAGCCCGCGTCCTGGGAGGAGGCACTCGCCGCCGTCGCCGACGGGCTGCGCCGGACCCGCGCCGACCACGGTCCCGATGCCGTGGGGGTCTTCGGCGGCGGCGGTCTCACCAACGAGAAGGCGTACGCGCTGGGCAAGTTCGCCCGGCTGGTCCTCGCCACCTCGCAGATCGACTACAACGGCCGCTTCTGCATGTCGTCGGCGGCCGCCGCGCACCAGCGGGCCTTCGGCCTCGACCGGGGCCTCCCCTTCCCGCTGGAGGACGTGCCGAAGACCGGCTGCGTGATCCTCGTCGGCTCCAACCTCGCCGAGACCATGCCGCCCGCCCTCCGCTACCTCACCGAGTTGAAGGAGAACGGCGGCCGGCTGATCGTCGTCGACCCCCGTCGCACCCGCACCGCCGACCAGGCCGACCTGCACCTCGCGCCGCGTCCCGGCACCGACCTCGCGCTCGCCCTCGGCCTGCTGCACCTCGTCGTCGCCGAGGGGCGCGTGGACGAGGAGTTCGTCGCCGCGCGCACCGACGGCTGGGAGGCCGCCCGCGCGGGTGCCATGGCGCACTGGCCCGAACAGGTCGAACGGATCACCGGCGTGCCGGTGCCGCAGCTGCGGGAGGCGGTCGCGATGTTCTGCGACGCCGAGAACTCCATGGTGCTGACCGCCCGGGGCCCCGAGCAGCAGTCCAAGGGCACCGACACCGTCGGCGCCTGGATCAACCTGTGCCTCGCCACCGGGCGCGCCGGCCGGCCGCTGAACGGCTACGGCTGCCTCACCGGCCAGGGCAACGGCCAGGGCGGGCGCGAGCACGGCCAGAAGGCCGACCAACTGCCCGGCTACCGCAAGCTCGACGACCCGGCCGCCCGCGCACACGTCGCCGGGGTGTGGGGCGTCGCGCCGGAGTCGCTGCCGGGCCCCGGGCGGAGCGCGTACGAACTCCTCGACGCGCTCGGCGGCGAGGTGCGGGCACTGCTCCTCATGGGCTCCAACCCGGTGGTCTCCGCGCCGCGCGCCGCGCACGTCGAGGAACGGCTGCGCTCGCTCGACTTCCTCGCCGTCGCGGACGTGGTGCTCTCCGAGACCGCCGCGCTCGCCGACGTCGTCCTGCCGGTGACCCAGTGGGCGGAGGAGACCGGCACCCTGACGAACCTGGAGGGCAGGGTGCTGTTGCGGCGGCGCGCCCTCACCCCGCCGGAGGGCGTGCGCGGCGACCTGGAGGTGCTGCACGCCCTGGCCGGTCGGCTGGGCTGGGAGAAGGGCTTCCCCACCGATCCCGAGGAGGTCTTCGAAGAGCTGCGCCGCGCCTCGGCCGGCGGGCCCGCCGACTACGCGGGCATCAGCTACCGCCGGATCGAGGAGGAGCAGGGCGTCTTCTGGCCGTGTCCGGACGAGGGCCACGGCGGGACGCCACGCCTGTTCCTCGACCGGTTCGCGACGGCCGACGGACGGGCCCGGTTCGTACCGGTGGTGCACCGGGCGGCGGCCGAGGAGACGGACGCCGAGTACCCGGTCGTCCTCACCACCGGCCGGGTCGTCTCCCAGTACCAGTCGGGGGCGCAGACGCGACGGGTCGCCGAACTGAACGCGGCGGCGCCGGGCCCCTTCGTGGAGCTCCACCCCCGGCTCGCCGAGCGGATCGGGGTGGCCGAGGGCGAGCCGCTCGCGGTGGTCTCGCGGCGCGGACGGGCCGTCGCTCCGGCCCGGATCACGCCGTCGATCCGGCCGGACACGGTCTTCATGCCCTTCCACTGGTACGGGGAGGGACGGGCGAACACCCTGGTGAACCCGGCGCTCGACCCGGTCTCGCGGATGCCCGAGTTCAAGGTGTGCGCGGTGCGCCTGGAGCCGGTTCCGGACGCCGCCGGAACCAGTCGCCTGTCTCGATGAGCGGGCCGAGCGGGGTACCGGGGGCCGCGAGGTAGACCCATGCGCGTGCGGGGGCGCCGTCCCGGACGCGGAGCGCCACGCGGGCGGTCCGCTCGTACCCGGCGCCGCCCTCCATCCGGTCGAGCACGGCCAGGAGTTCCGCATGGGCCTCGGGGGCGGGCGTCACCAGGGTGCCCGTCACCGTGCCGTCGCCGGGCACCGCGTACGGATAGCCGGGGCCGTCGTGCAGCAGGGTGCCCGGCAGCAGGGCCTCCTCCTCGACGACGGTGCGGCCGAGGAGGAGGCGGTCGTGGTTGTACGCGCCGGGCCGGAGCGTCCCGTACACGAAGAACGGCAGGGTCACGCGACGGTCGTCTCCTCGACGAGCCAGGCGAGGTAGGCGGCGGAGGCGCGGACGACGGGGGTGGCGATGACCTCCGGCGTCTCGTAGTCGTGCGCGGCGAGGAGGTGGTCCTCCAGGGCCTGGTAGCGGGCCTCCGTGGTCTTGAGGAGGACCTGCCACTCCTCGGCGGTCTCGACGGCCCGTTGCCAGTGGTAGACGGAGGTCACGGGCCCGGAGACCTGACCGCAGGCGGCGAGCCGGGCCTCGACGGCGCCCCGCGCGAGCGCTTCGGCCTTCTCGCGGCTGTCGGTGGTGGTCAGGACGGTCAGGGCGGTGAAGGCGGGAGTGGTCACGTCCTCACGGTAGTCGCCGTGGCCACCGCTCACCGCGCCGTCCGTCGGGGGAGGCGGGGCCGGCCGGGCGGAGGCCGTCGGGGCGGAAGGCCGGGGAGGGCGGAAGGCCGGGGGGCCGGGAGCCGCCGGAGGAGGTCCTGCCGGCTGCGCGCCCCGGCGCACCGGAGCCGGGCGCACCGGGGCGACGGCTCCCGCGCCGGACCGGGGCGACGCCGTCCCGCCGGGGCCGTACGGGCCCGCACCGGGATCACGGGCCCCCGGCAGCCCGCCCCTGCCGCTCACCCGTTCGGCACGAGGCATCAACCGGCGCTCCATGGACCGCCCTGACCTGCAGAAACACTGGAAATCCAGGCGACACACCGCATCGGACGGAGCAATCCTGATGCCCCATCAGCAGGCGAGGTGCGCGGCGCGGCCCTTATCTCGGTCTTAGAAGGTCCGCCCCGGGACGTCCCTCCCGGAGCGAACCGCCCGGCATGACCGTTCGCGCGCCCCGGAGGACCCCCATGCGCACCACTGCCCGACTGTTCACCGGTACCGCGCTGGCGGTCGCAGCGATCGGGGCGTTCGCCGCCCCCGCGGCGCACGCGAACAACCAGAACCACGAACCCTTGGAGATCTACCCCTCGTCCGCGTCCCCGGGCACCACCGTCACCGTGAACACCCTCGCCTGCGGCAAGCACGGCCACGGCGTCGGGGACGCGAACTCCCTCGGTGCGGGCGAGTTCCAGCTGAACCCGGGCACGCACAAGGAGGTCGTGGTCGGCCAGTTCACCGTGCCGGAGCACGCCAAGGCGGGTTCGTACTGGATCAGCGTGGCCTGTGACAACGGGAAGACCGCCCGGGGCGAACTGACCGTGAAGCACCGGAGCCCGAGCGGCCACGTCCAAACCGGTGTCGGGGGCAGCGTCGGCCCCGACACCGCCCAGGTCACGGCAGGTGTGGCGGTGCTGGCCGCAGCTGCCGTGGGCGGTGTCTGGCTCCTGCGTCGCCGGGCGAGCGGCGCGCAGGGGCACTGAGACCACACCGCCCGTCCTGCCCCCGCTGCGCGCCCGCACACGGCCCGGCGGGGGCAGGATCACACCCCCGTGAACCGACCGAGGGAACCCAGGTGAGCAACAGGAGCAAGGGCTGGGGCGTAGCACTGGCCGCCTGCGTCGGACTCTGGCTCGTGCAGAACGGCTCGGAGGACGTCACTCCGCCCGTGCCGTCCGCCGCACAGGCCTTCGCCGCCGGACCGAGCGTGCACACCGACGCCGCCGCCGATCCACTGCCGGCCTCGCTTCCGGTCCGGCTGCGGATCCCCGAGACCGACGTGGACGCCCCGATGACGGGGCTCGGCCTGGCCGCGGACGGTTCGCTCGACGTACCGCCGGCCGGAAACCGGAACATGGCCGGCTGGTACGAGCAGGGCACCACGCCCGGGGCCAAGGGCACCGCGATCGTCGCAGGACACGTCGACAACGCCGAGGGCCCCGCCGTCTTCTACACGCTCGGCGCCCTCAAGAAGGGGCACCGGATCGAGGTGGACCGGGAGGACGGACGGACCGCCGTGTTCACGGTCGACGCGATCGAGGTGTACGACAACCAGAACTTCCCGGACGAGAAGGTGTACGCCGAAGCCGACCGGGCCGAGATCCGGGTGATCACCTGCGGCGGCGGCTTCTCCAAGAAGAACGGCTACCAGGGGAACGTGGTCGCCTTCGGCCACCTCATCGGAGTCCGCTAGACCGTCAGGCCCACTGGTCGAAGGCCAACTTCGCCACCAGCGACAGGACCACGACCAACAGCACCCCGCGGACGAACTCGGCGCCCTTGCTCAGTGCCATGCGGGCGCCGACCGTCCCGCCGATCAGGTTGAAGACCGCCATGACGGCGGCGAGCTGCCAGTAGACGCTGCCCTGGTAGGCGAACATCGCGAGCGCGCCCGCATTGGTGCAGACGTTCACGATCTTCGCGGTGGCGGAGGCGGTCACCAGGTCCAGATGGAGCACGGCGGTCAGCGCCAGGACGAGGAAGGTGCCGGTGCCCGGCCCGAACAGGCCGTCGTAGAAGCCGATCCCGCCGCCGACCACCACGATCGCGGTCACGATCCGGGCCCGGGTCAGCGGCGCCCGCTCCTCCCCCTCGGCCTTCGCCCCGAAGGAGGGCCGCAGCATCACGAAGGCGGCGACCGCGAGCAGCACCACCATGATCACCGGACGCAGCACCTCGCTGCTGATCCCGGCCGCGAAGAAGGCGCCGCCCATGGATCCGGCGAGGGCCGCGAGCCCGATCCGCACCGCCGTCCCCACCCGCACCGGAGCCTTGCGGACATAGGTGACGGCGGCACCGGTGGTGCCCACGATCGCCACGGCCTTGTTGGTGCCGAGGATGTGCGCGGCCGGCACATGGGGCAGTCCGAGCAGGAGCGCGGGCAGCAGGAGCAGGCCGCCACCACCCACCACGGCGTCGATCCAACCCGCCACGAGGGCGGCGAGACAGAGCAGGACAAGGGTGGTCAGTGATATGTCGGGCATGCTCGTGAGCCTAGGGAGGCGGTCGTTGCGCCGTCCATCAATCCCCGGAGAGTTGAGCTACGTCTGAGCTTGCCGCGCCCGGTTCACGGTCCGGTGCGGGCGGTGCGGCCGGGGTGAACGCCGAGGTGAGCAGGGTCGCGGTGAGCGCTCCGGTCCCAAGCAGCGCCCCGGCGAGCCGCCGTCTGGCGCGCTCCGCGGAACGGCGCGGTGCACGGTGTCTAGGCATGGTCGAAGTCCTCGCTGTGGATGCGGGAAGCCGGTACCCCGGCCCTGAGCAGGGAGGCGGTCACGGCCCTGGACATCGCGGGCGGCCCGCACAGGTACACGTCGTGGGCGGCGAGGTCGGGCACCAGGTCCAGCAGTGCCCGGGGCGCGAGCGGGTCGAAGGCGCCGTCCGAAGGACCGAGCAGGAAGTGCAGGGCGGCCTGCCGTTCGGCGGCGATGGCCTCCAGTTCGGCCCGGAGGACGAGTCCGGCCTCGTCCGAGGCCCGGTGGAGGAGGGTGATGTCGCCGGGGCCGCCGGGCAGGGTCTCGAAGAGGGCCCGCAGCGGGGTGATGCCGACGCCGCCGGCGAGCAGCAGGACCTTGCGGCGGGTGCGGCGGTGTGCGGTGAGGGCGCCGAAGGGTCCGGAGGCGAGGACCCGGGTGCCCGGGCGGAGTCGGCGGATGCGGCGGGTGTGGTCGCCGATCGCCTTGACGGTGATCCGCAGGGTGTCGTCGCGGACGGGCGCGGACAGCGAGAAGGGCAGGGCGGTCGCCCAGAGTCCGCGCCGGAGGAAGCGCCAGCGGAAGAACTGGCCGGGTTCGGCGCAGAGTCCGGCCACGCCCCTGCCCCGGACGAGGACCGAGACGACCCCGGGACCCTCGTCGCGGACCTCCTCCACGCGCAGGTCGTGGCGGAGGGCCGCGCGGAGGGGCACCACGATCCGGTACCAGACGAGGAGGACGGCGGCGGTGCCGTGGGCCATCGACCACAGCCAGCGGGTGAGCAGACCGCCGGCGAGGTCGGGGCCCGCGAGCTGGTGGACGAAGCCGAGCGCGGCGGCCAGGAGGCCGCCGAGGTGGACGGCCCGCCAGGTCTCGTGCCGCATCCGGCGGCGGACGGCCCGGACGGAGGTGATGCCGACGGCGAGGAAGAGGCCGGTGCCGGCGCTGGCGGCGGCGATCGCCCGGTATCCGAGGAGGTCTCCGACGGCGGTGAGGAGATCGGTGCGGGCGTGCACGGCGTAGCCGCAGAGGGCGAGGACGGCGTGGGCGCCGATCAGCCCGAAGGCGTAACGGCCCCCGAGGGCGTGCCAGCGGGCGAGCCGATCGGCGCCGACGCCGTGCTCGACGGCGGGGATGCGGGCCATCAGCAGCAACAGGACGAGGACGCCGTAACCGGCGAGGAGGCCGCTGAGATGGGCGCCGGTCGCGAAGAGGGCGTCGGGGCGGGCGGAGGGACGGGCCTGGAAGCCCCAGAGCAGGGTGACGGCTCCGGCTCCGGCGGCGACCGCGTTCCGCAACCGCTCGGGGGCGAGCCGCGGTGCGGGCGCCGGCGGCGCCTCGGCCGGGGGCCGCTCGGACAGCGGAACGGACAGGGGGGTGTAGAGGGGGTGGCTGGCCTCGGTGGTCACGTCGGCACCCTAGGGCGGCCGGTATACGGGAACGGCCGGCTTCGTCCCCCGCCCGGGATCCTTAAGCCGGGCTTGAGCCGAGACTGACCGCGCGTTAACCCGGCCGGCCCTCACAGCGCCCGTCGTCACGGGCGGAGATCAGCGTTCCGTACGGGAAACAGTCGGGATGCCGCCGGGTAACACCGGCCGCGCACCCTGTCCGTCATGAGTACACGGATCGTGGTGATCGGCGGCGGGACGGCGGGCGCCCGGCTCGCCCAGCGCCTGCCCGTCACCCTCCTCGGCGAGGAACCGCACGCGCCGTACAACCGGGTGCTGCTCGCCGACGTCCTCGCCGGACGGTACGCCCCCGAGGTGATCGCGCTGCCGGAAACCCGGGAACCGGTACGGCTCGGGGTGCGGGCGGTGCGGATCGACCGCTCGGCGCGGACGGTGGAGTGCGCGGACGGCTCCCTCGTCGGCTACGACCGGCTGGTGCTGGCCACCGGCTCCAACCCCGTGCTGCCGCCGCTGCGCGGACTGCGGGGGGCGACGCTGCCGACGGGCGTCCACCCCTTCCGCACCCTCGACGACTGCCTGGAGCTGCGCGCCCTGGTCCGCCCCGGAGTGCGGGCCGTGGTCATCGGTGGGGGCCTGCTCGGGGTCTCGGCGGCACGGGCCCTCGCCGGCTCGGGGGCGGACGTGATCCTCACCCAGCAGGGCGAACGCCTGATGGAGCGGCAGCTCGACGAGCGGGCCTCGGCGCTCCTGAGGGAGCACGTCGAGTCCCTGGGGGTCGAGGTGCACACCGAGTGCCGGGTGAGCGGGCTGCGACAGCGGGACGGCGCGGTCACGGCGGTCGAACTCGCCGACGGCTTCGTCCTCGACGCCCAGGTCGTGGTCCTGGCCTGCGGGGTCCGGCCCCGGGTGGCGCTGGCCCGGGAGGCGGGGCTCGACGTCGCGACCGGGATCGTGGTCGACGACGAGTTGCGGACCTCGGACCCGCACGTCCACGCGGTCGGTGACTGCGCGGAGCACGCCGGCCGCGTCTACGGCCTGGCGGGCCCGGCGCTCGAACAGGCGGACGTGCTGGCGGAGGTGCTGCTGGCCGACACGGCCGGGCGTCCCCGCCCGGGAACACCGCCCGGAGGGGAGCCGGACGGCGCCCGCTACACCGGCACCCGTTCCCTCACCCGTCTGACCCTCGGCGGCCCCCTCCCGCTCGACCTGGCCGCCTTCGGCGAGGCCACCGCCCGGCCGGGTGACGACGTCGTCCAGCTCACCGATGCCACGCGGAGCGCCTACCGCAAGGTCGTCGTCCGGGGTGACCGGCTCGTCGGGGGCGTCCTCCTCGGCGACCTGGCCGCGGTCGGCGCGCTCGCCCGGGCCTGGGAGGGCGACGAAGCCCTTCCCGATGCCCCCCTGCTCCACCTGCTCACCCACGACGGAGGCTCCTGACATGAGCGCTGAGATGACCGCGCACACCCCGACGATCGTCCTGGTCGGCCACGGAATGGTCGGCCAGCGGTTCCTGGAGTCGCTCGCCGACCGCGGGGTCACCGAGCGGGCCAGGATCGTGGTCCTCTGCGAGGAGCCGCGCCCGGCCTACGACCGCGTGCAGCTGACCTCGTACTTCTCGGGGAAGACGCCGGACGACCTGTCGGTGGTCGAGGCCGGTTTCATGGAGCGGCACGGCATCGAGCTGCACGTGGACGATCCGGCGGTGTCCGTGGACCGGGAGGGCAGGACGGTCACGGCCCGCTCGGGGAAGGCCTTCGGGTACGACGCGCTGGTCCTGGCGACCGGCTCGTACCCGTTCGTGCCCCCCGTCCCCGGCAAGGACGCCCGGGGCTGCTTCGTCTACCGCACCATCGAGGACCTGCTGGCGATCGAGGAGTACGCGAAGACGGCGACGACCGGTGCGGTCGTCGGCGGCGGTCTGCTCGGGCTGGAGGCGGCGGGCGCCCTCAAGGGGCTCGGACTGGACACCCACGTCGTGGAGTTCGCACCGCGGCTGATGCCGGTGCAGGTCGACGAGGGCGGCGGCGCGGCCCTGCTCCGCACGATCGAGCGGATGGGGTTGACCGTCCACACCGGAACGGGCACCCAGGAGGTCGTGACGGCGGACGGTTCCGTGACGGGCATGCGGCTCTCGGACGGTTCGGAACTGGCCACGGACCTGGTGGTGTTCTCGGCCGGTGTGCGGCCCCGGGACCAGCTGGCCCGGGACTGCGGACTCTCGGTCGGCGAACGGGGCGGCATCGCCGTCGACGAGCAGTGCCGCACGTCGGACCCGGCGGTCTTCGCGATCGGCGAGTGCGCACTCGCCGCGGACGGCAGGGTGTACGGCCTGGTCGCACCGGGCTACGAGATGGCGCAGACGGCGGCGGCGACGATCGCCGACGCGGCTGCAGCGGACGGCTTCACGGGCGCCGACACGTCGACCAAGCTGAAGTTGCTCGGTGTGGACGTGGCCTCGTTCGGCGACGCGCACGGGGCGACCGAGGGCTGCCTGGACGTCGTGTACGCGGATTCCCGTGCGGGCGTCTACAAGAAGCTGGTGGTCTCCGCCGACGGGGTGCTCTTGGGCGGCGTCCTGGTCGGCGACGCCGAGCAGTACGGGGTGTTGCGCCCGCTCACCGGCACCGTGCCGCCGGTCTCCCCCGAACAGCTGGTGCTGCCGGCGGGGGCGGGTGCCCCGGTCGCGCTCGGCCCGTCCGCCCTGCCGGACGACGCGGTGATCTGCTCCTGCCACAACGTCACCAAGCACGCGATCGGTCAGTGCGGCTCGCTGTCCGAGGTGAAGAGGTGCACCAAGGCCGGCACGGGCTGCGGCAGCTGTGTGAAGACGATCGAGAAACTGCTGCCGGCCGCCGCCGACCAGGGGCTCTGCGGCTGCTTCGGGTACACCCGGAGCGAGCTGTACGAGATCGCGCGCACCCTGCGGGTGACCTCCTTCGCCGCGCTGCTCGACACGCACGGGCGCCAGGAGGCACGGGGCGGCGAGGGCTGCGAGGTCTGCAAGCCGACCGTCGGCTCGATCCTCGCCTCGCTGAACAACGGCTACATCCTGGACGGCGAGCAGGCCTCCCTCCAGGACACCAACGACCACTTCCTCGCCAACATGCAGCGCAACGGCTCCTATTCGGTGGTGCCGCGCATCCCCGGTGGCGAGATCACCCCGGACAAGCTGATCGTGATCGGCGAGGTGGCCCGGGACTTCGGGCTCTACACCAAGATCACCGGGGGTCAGCGGATCGACCTCTTCGGCGCCCGGGTGGACCAGCTGCCCTCGATCTGGACCCGACTGGTGGACGCCGGCTTCGAGTCGGGGCACGCCTACGGCAAGGCGCTGCGCACGGTGAAGTCCTGCGTCGGGCAGACCTGGTGCCGCTACGGCGTCCAGGACTCGGTGAAGATGGCGATCCGGCTGGAGCTGCGCTACCGGGGCCTGCGCGCCCCGCACAAGCTGAAGTCCGCGGTTTCGGGCTGCGCCCGCGAATGCGCGGAGGCCCAGTCGAAGGACTTCGGAATCATCGCGACGGCGAACGGCTGGAACCTGTACGTCGGCGGGAACGGGGGCGCGGTTCCGCGCCATGCGGACCTGCTCGCCCAGGACCTGTCGGACGCCGAACTGGTGCGGCTGATCGACCGGTTCTTGATGTTCTACATCCGGACGGCAGACCGCCTTGAGCGGACGTCGACCTGGCTGGAACGCCTGGAGGGCGGGCTCGACCACCTCAAGGACGTGGTGGTGCACGACTCGCTCGGCCTCTGCGAAGAGTTGGAGGCCCTGATGGCGGCGCACGTCGCGGACTACCGGGACGAGTGGGCGCAGACGCTCGACGACCCCGAGCGGCTGCGGCGCTTCGTCTCCTTCGTGAACGCCCCGGAGACCCCGGACCCGTCGGTCCGGTTCGTTCCGGAGCGCGACCAGATCAAGCCGGACCTCACGTTCCTGACCCTGGAAGGGGCCACTTCCCGATGACGACGCTCGAACTGTCCCCGTCCCCCGATTCCTGGATGACGGTCTGCGAGGAGGCCCGGCTGACCCCGGGACGGGGCCTGGCGGCGCTGCTGCCGGACGGCAGCCAGGCGGCGGTCTTCCGGGACCGGGCGGGCCGGACGTACGCGATCGACAACCGCGATCCGTTCACCGGAGCGCAGGTGCTCTCACGGGGGCTGCTCGGCTCCGCGGGCGGGCGCCCGTTCGTGGCCTCGCCGCTCCTGAAGCAGCGCTTCGACCTGGAAACGGGCCGGTGCCTGGACGACGACGGGGTGGCGGTGGCGGTGTACCCGGTCCGCACGAGGTGAGGTGACCGCCCGGCGGGGCGCTCGCGGTCGATCGCCGCACCGGCGGTCGACCGCGGCGTCCTCGCCCCTCGTGCGGCTCCGGGGGCTCAGCCCTGGGCGACGGCCTTCGGGTCCATCCAGAAGACCTCCCAGTGGTGGCCGTCCAGGTCGCTGAAGGAGCGGCTGTACATGAAGCCCATGTCCATCGGTTCCTTCGCGGGGGTGGCACCGGCGACGAGGGCGGCATCGGCGAGCTCGTCCGCCGCCTCCCGGCTCTCGGCGCTCAGGGTGATGAGCACCTCGGAGTTCTCCGTCGCGTCCGAGACCCCCTTGCCGGGGGCGGTGAAGGACCGGAACTTCTCCTCGGTGAGCAGCATCACGAAGATCGTTTCGCTGATGACGACGCACGCGGCGGTCTCGTCCGTGAACTGCGGATTGATGGTGTAGCCGAGCTTCTCGAAGAAGGCCTTGCTGGCGTCGAGGTCCCTCACGGGCAGGTTCATGAAGATCATCTGCGGGGCCATGGCGCTCTCTCTTCCCTCGTGCGGTGCTGTCGAGGGGTAAGACGGTCCGGCTCCTCGAAACTCATCGCCCTTGCGGAATTTTCTTCGCTCCGGCCGTGGAGCGCAGCTCCAGGGCCGCCAGCGGGACGAAGCCGCCGCCCGTCCCTCCGAGGGGTTCGCCGGGGCCGGCGAGCCGGCGCAGCATGGCCAGGGCGATCCGCTCGCCCTGTGCCTTGGCCCGCTCGGCCCGCGGCCCGCGGTGGAGACCGTCGACGGAGGCGTGCCAGAGCTGCACCCATCGGCCGAAGTGGGCGGCGGTGAGCGGCCGAGCGGCATGGAGGGCGGCGTGCGGGCCGAAGGCGTCCCGGCCGTACGCGGCGGTGCGGAACAGCGCGCGCTCCCAGAAGTCGCCGATGTCCGGCAGGTGGGCCTCCAGGTCGGTGCCGGCGGTCTCGGTGAAGAAGGGGCCGATCAGCGGGTCGGCGAAGGCCGCGCCGTAGAAGCGTCGCAACAGCACGTCGAGGTCGTGGCGGTCGCCGATGTCCGAGGTGGCAGGCATCCTCCCAGTCTCCCCGAGGGCGTCGACGCCTCCCAGTGCCGAAGGTCCCGGTTTCCGCCCCCCGCGGGCCGGAGGTCCCCGCCCTCCGCACCGCGCCCGGGCGCCGAGGGTCCCGGCGATCGCCGCCTCCCCGTCATCACTTGTTGATGCGCAGTCAACTCCGCGCTCCTAGGTTCCGGAAGCGCGCAACCCCTTCGCCGACCGGTGCGACGGGGCTGTTCACCATCCTCTTCGGGAGTGAGACGTGGAGCGACGCAGTTTCCTGCGCGGAGCGGTCATCGGCACCTCGGCCGCCGCCTTCGGCGGCAGCCTGTGGCAGAGCGCGGCCTTCGCCGCCCCCGCCCAGCCCGGCACCGGCCCCTACGGGGCGCTCGGCACGGCGGACGCGAACGGCATCCGGCTGCCCTCCGGGTTCAGCAGCCGGGTGATCGCCCGGTCCGGTCAGACCGTGACCGGCACCTCGTACGCCTGGCACAGCGCTCCCGACGGCGGCGCCTGCTTCGCCGACGGCACCGGCTGGATCTACGTCTCCAATTCGGAGATCAACCCCGGCGGCGGTGCGAGCGCGGTGGCCTTCGACTCGACGGGCGCGATCACCGGCGCGTACCGCATCCTCTCCGGCACCCGCCAGAACTGCGCCGGCGGCAAGACCCCCTGGAGCACCTGGCTGTCCTGCGAGGAGGTGTCCCGCGGCTACGTCTACGAAACGGACCCGTGGGGCGGCACCGCCACCCGCCGGGACGCGATGGGCCGGTTCAAGCACGAGGCGGCGGCAGCCGACCCGGTGCGCCGGGTGGTCTACCTGACCGAGGACGAGAGCGACGGCTGCTTCTACCGCTTCGTCCCCACCGCCTGGGGCGACCTCTCCGCCGGCACCCTCCAGGTCCTCAAGGCGGGCAGCGCCACCTCCGGCAGCTTCACCTGGCAGGACGTGCCGGACCCGGACGGGGCGCCCACCTCCACCCGCAAGCAGGTCTCCGGCGCCAAGCACTTCAACGGCGGCGAGGGCTGCCACTACGCGGACGACACCGTGTGGTTCACCACCAAGGGCGACAACCGGGTCTGGCAGGTCAACCTCGCCGCCGGCACCTACGAGCTGGCCTACGACGACTCGCTGGTGGTCGGCGGCGGCGCACCGCTGACCGGCGTGGACAACATCACCGGCAGCTCCTGCGGCGACCTGTTCGTCGCCGAGGACGGCGGCAACATGGAGATCTGCATCATCACCCCGGACGACGTCGTGACGCCGTTCCTGCGGATCACCGGCCAGTCCGGCTCCGAAATCACCGGACCGGCCTTCTCCCCCGACGGCACGCGGCTGTACTTCTCCAGCCAGCGCGGCACCAGCGGCAGTTCCTCGGGCGGCATCACCTACGAGGTCACCGGCCCGTTCCGGGCGTAACCGCCCGCACAGCACCGCAGGTCCACCGGCCGCTGGGCGCCCCCGAGGAGGGCGGCGCCCAGCGGCGTCAGCGTGTGCAGGACCGCGTTGCCGTGGCGGAGGGTCGCGATGAGCCCGGCCTCGCGCAGCACGCCCGCGTGCTGGCTGGCCGAGGCCAGCGAGACCCCGGCCCTGCGGGCCAGCTCACTGGTCGTCCCGCCGTCCCCGATGGCGTGCAGGACGGCCGAGCGGGTCTGGCCGACGAGCTTGGCGAGCGAGGAACCGCCCGGGGCGCGGACGGTCGGTGCCTCCCCGTGGGTGACGGGGTAGACGAGGACCGGCGGCAGCGCGGGGTCACGGAGCACGACCGGGGTCTCCCGGCAGAAGTACGAGGGCTGGAGCAACAGCCCCCGGCCGTCGAGCCGGACGTCCCGGTCGACCGGATAGTCCGCCTCCAGGACCGGTGCCCGCCAGCGGAGCATCGGCGGCAGCGAGGCGAGCAGCTCGTCCGCACCGCCGTCCAGGAGGGCCCGCCCCCGACGGGCCCGGTCGGCCTCGACACTGGCCCGGATGTGCGGCCAGTACGGCTCGATGGCCGCCCGGTGGTAGCTGCGCAGGGCTCCCACGAGCCGGTCGAAGGGCTCCGCGCCGCCGTCGGCGAGGGCGCGCAGCGAGTGCGGCACGCTCCGGCCCCCGGAACGGTCGGCGGCGAGCAGGGCGAGCTCGCCGCGCAGCCGTCCCGGCTCGGTGGCGCGGATCGCCTGGAGGCCCTCGTCGAGCCCGTGGACCCCCTCGGCGGGCGTCAGGAAGTCGGGAAAATAACCGCGGCCGGGAACGAGCGCGGCGAGGAGCCGGGTCTCGCCGCCGAGCCGCATCCGGGCACCCGATCGCCATTCTCCGTAGACGACCGAGCCGCGCCGGTCTCTTAGGCGGTGAAAGCTCAGAATCGTTTCCCACAGAACGTCCGGCCGGGCGGCAGTCCGCACCCCCGCCAAGTCGTTTCCCGTGAAATGAATCCGCAGCATGAAGGTCCCCACCTGTGCACTCGCAACCACCCCCCGACGACGAGTATGCACAGCATCACAGCACGTTACCAGGGTGTTTCAGCCACAGTTGAAAGGCATCGCGGCAATCGGGGGGGAACCGAAAAGCTGTACGGGTCGGGCAGGAAACCTTCAGGACCGAGGTGACGTGGTGAAGACCGTGGGGGGCTTTGCCCGTCCGGCGGCGGTCGGCGAGGTTGCGGCTCACCTGCCCGACAACGGTAAAGGGCGCGGCCTCCGGGTGGGG
>NZ_JBHYMF010000080.1:0-30728 GCF_042742855.1 Streptomyces sp. NPDC058877
GACCGCGCGGAGCCACCCCCTGAGACCACTGCGGCACCTCCGACAGCCCGCCGACATCCCCCATCGGCGGGCTGTCGGTCATCTGTCGGGGGATTGTCGGTGGCGGCCTGTTCCATGGTGGACATGACGCGATCACACACCAACGCCGTCGAGGTCCGGGGCCTCGTGAAGCGGTTCGGCGAGACGAGGGCCCTCGACGGGGTCGACCTGGACGTCCGCGAGGGCACCGTCCTCGGGGTCCTGGGGCCCAACGGCGCCGGAAAAACCACCCTCGTCCGCTGCCTGTCCACCCTCCTCGTGCCGGACGCCGGCACCGCCACCGTCGCCGGCTACGACGTGGTGCGGCACCCCCGGCAACTGCGCCGCACCATCGGCCTCACCGGCCAGTACGCCTCGGTCGACGAGAAGCTGTCCGGCTGGGAGAACCTGTACATGATCGGGCGGCTGCTCGACCTCTCCCGCGCCGATGCCCGGCGCCGCGCCGACGAGATGCTGGAGCGCTTCTCGCTCACCGAAGCGGCCAAACGTCCCGCGATGAACTACTCCGGCGGCATGCGGCGGCGGCTCGACCTCGCCGCCTCGATGATCGGACGGCCCGCCGTCCTCTACCTGGACGAGCCCACCACCGGGCTCGACCCGCGCACCCGCAACGAGGTCTGGGACGAGGTCCAGCGGATGGTCTCCGAGGGCGTGACGGTCCTGCTCACCACCCAGTACATGGAAGAGGCGGAGCAGCTCGCGAGCGAGCTGACCGTCATCGACCGGGGCCGGGTCATCGCCAAGGGCGGCGTCGACGAGCTCAAGGCGAAGGTCGGCGGCCGGACCCTGAAGGTCCGCCCCACGGATCCGACACAGTTGCCAGCCATGGCCGCCGCGCTCCGGGAGACCGGCCTCGACGGGGTCGCCGGCGCGAGCGTCGTGCCCGACGAGGGCGCGCTGTACGTGCCGATCCTCGCCGACGAGCAGCTGACCGCCGTCGTGGCCCTGCTGGGGGCGCGCGGTTTCGGCATCGCCCACATCGGCACCCACCTGCCCAGCCTGGACGAGGTGTTCCTCGCGATCACCGGCCAGAAGACCGCCGATTCCGACGCGCTCACCGAGGAGGTCGCCGCATGAGCACGACCACGGTCACCAAGAACCCGCCCCGGACCGGAGGTTCGGGTGCTTCCCCGGCACGGACCGCACCGGCCGCGGAGGGCCGGATCGGGCTGCGGGCCAATCTGCGCCACATCGGCGCCCTGGCCCGGCGCAACGCCCTCCAGATCAAGCAGGACCCGGAGTCGATGTTCGACGCCGTGCTGATGCCGGTCATCTTCATCCTGCTCTTCGTGTACGTCTTCGGCGGCGCCATCGCCGGCAAGGGCAACAACGACGCCTACGTCAACTACGTGACGCCCGGCCTGATGGCGATGATGGGCATGAACATCGCCATGGCCGTCGGGGTCGGCATCAACGACGACTTCAAGAAGGGGGTCATGGACCGGTTCCGGACGATGCCGATCGCCCGCTCCTCGGTCCTCATCGCGAAGATCGTCGTCGAGATCGGCAGGATGCTGATCGCCACCGCCATCCTGCTCGGCATGGGCTTCCTGCTCGGCCTGGAGATCCAGACCTCGGTCTTCCACCTCTTCGCCGCCATCGGCCTGTCGATGGTCTTCGGGGCCTCGCTCATGTGGATCTTCATCCTGCTCGGCCTCACCCTGAAGACGGCCCAGGCCGTCCAGGGCATGGCCATGCTCGTCCTGATGCCGCTCCAGTTCGGCTCCTCGATCTTCGCCCCGCCGACCACGATGCCCGGCTGGTTGAAGTCCTTCACCGACTACAACCCGCTGTCCAACCTCGCCGACGCGGCCCGCAACCTGATCAACGGCGGACCGGTCGCCCACTCGGTGTGGATGACCCTCGGCTGGGCGGCGCTGATCACCCTCGTCACGGCTCCCCTCGCGGTCGCCAAGTTCCGCAAGAAGACCTGAGCCGGAACCGCGGGATCAGGACTCGGCGCGCCCACCGATCGCGTCCGCGGCGCGACCGAGCAGGGCGGCGGCCTCCTCCACGGAGAGGCCGTCGCCCTCGGCGCGTGCCGCCTCGAAGTCACGGTCCCCGAGGACGGACCTGCACAGTTCCGTCGCCCGGGCCAGGTTCTCCCGTTCCACGGGCGGCGACAGGTGCCCCGGCGGGACCAGTCCCTCCTGTGCGCCGAGGAGCACCGCGCCGGTCCTCGCCTCCGGGCCGCCGAGCCCCGCGAGGGCCCAGGCGGCCGTGACGAGGTGGGCCGCGGGCATCTGCGGGGCCACCATCATCGACAGTGCCCCGAGGGAACGCTCGTACGCCTCTGCGGCCAGGGAGAACGCGGAGCCGTGGCGTCCGTCGAGGTTGTCCAGCCAGCCCAGGCTGCCGAGGGTGAAGCCCTCGAAGACGGAGAGGGTCTCGGGACCGAACTCCTTCCGCAGCGCGTGCAGGTGGTCGCGCGCCTCGGCGGTGCGACCGCTGCGGCCCAGCGCCAGGGCGAGGAAGACACGGGCGCCGAGCAGGGGTTCGTGGCCCCGGCCGTGGCCGCCGTCCACGATCTCGCGCAGGATCGCCTCCCCCTCGGCGAGCCGGCCGGTCTCGACGAGCGTGCCGGCGTACCGGGCCCGCAGCAGCGCCGTCTGCGACTGGGCGCCGATCCGCTCCGCATGGCCGATCGCGGCGGCGAAGTCCTCGGCCGCCGCCTCGAAGTCGAGCCGTCGCTCACGGGATTCCGCACGGGCGGAGAGCGCCTCGGCCGCGCCCCAGGCGTCACCGAGCCGTATGAAGAGCTCCAGGCTCTCGTCGGCGTCGGCAATGGCGGCGACGGCCAGGTCGGTCCGGTTGGCGGACATGTTGGCCCGCATCTGGAGGGCGTTGGCGAGCTCCCAGGCGTAACCGTGGCGCCGGCAGGCCTCGACGGTCGTGTCGAGGAGTTCGCGCAGTCGACCGGCCTCACCGATGAGGAGGAGGGCGAAGACCGCGAAGGACCCGGGCAGCCGGCAGGTCTGGGGCAGACCCGGTGCGTAGACGGCGGTCATCTCCCGCAGTCGGCGCACTCCTTCCGGGGTGGTCCACCGCGCGGTCTCGTGGTCCATGTTGATCAGTTCGACGAGTCTCACCCCGCGCCTGGCCTCCCATCGCTGTTCTTCGGAGAGCGGCGGGGGCGCGGTCGTGCAGGGCTCGTGCAGCGGGACGACGGGGGCGGCGGGCGGGGCGAACGGGTCGGGGCCGAGGGCGGCCGCGGCCCTGGACCAGTACAGGGCGTCGGCACGCAGGTCGCGCATCTGCCAGTACCAGAGCAGCGCGTGGACGAGGACGAGCGCCTCGTCCTCGTCGCGGGCGTCCACGGCACGGCGCATGGCGGTGCGGACGTTCCCGTACTCGGTGCCGAAGCGGGCGACGGCCGCGGACTGGCCGGAGCCGCGCAGTTCGGGGTCGGTGCGGCGGGCCAGTTCGCGGTAGTGGGTGAGGTGCCGGCGCTCGGTGCCGGCCCTCTCCCCGGCCTCGTCGAGGCGTTCTCCGGCGTACTCGGCGACGGTTTCCAGGAGTCGGTAGCGCATGCCGTCCTCGCCGGGCACGGCGACGACGAGGGATTTGTCGACCAGGGAGCCGAGGACGTCGAGGACGTCGAGGACGTCGAGGACGTCGCCGACGTGCTCGCCGGGGGCGCCCTCCCCGGCTGCGGCGGGCGGTCCGGCGCACACCGCCTCGGCCGCTTCCAGGTCGCAGCCTCCGGTGAAGACCGCGAGGCGGCGCAGGACGGCCCGCTCGGCCCCGTCGAGGAGGTCCCAGGACCAGTCGACGACCGCGCGCAGGGTCTGCTGGCGGGGCAGCACCGTCCGCGCACCGGAGGTGAGCAACCGGAAGCGGTCGTCGAGCCGGTCCGCGATCTGCCGCAGGGTCAGCATCCGCAACCGGGCCGCGGCCAGCTCGATCGCCAGCGGCAGCCCGTCCAGGCGCCGCACGACCTCGGCCGCCGCCTCCGGGTCCTCGTCGACCCGGAACCCCGACCGGACCGCCGCGCCGCGCTCGCCGAGGAGGCGCACCGCCGGCTCCGTCGCCAGCGGGCCCACCGGTCGGACCGCCTCTCCCGGGACGCCCAGGGGTTCCCTGCTGGTCGCCAGCACCCGGAGCTCCGGGCAGCGGGCGAGCAGCGTCGCGGCGAGTTCGGCCGCCGCACCGATCAGGTGTTCGCAGTTGTCGAGGAGGAGGAGCATCCGGCGTCCGGCGCAGTGCTCGACGAGCCGGACGAGCGGGTCGCCCCCGCCCCTCAGTTCCTCGGCGCCGGCACCGCGGAGCACGGTCTCGCGGGCGCCGACCGCCACCAGGACCGCCTCGGGAACGGCCTCCGGATCCCGTACGGGGGCGAGTTCCGCCACCCACACGCCGTCCGGCCAGTCCCCGGCGCCGCGCTCGGCCGCCTCTTGCGACAGTCGGGTCTTCCCGGCCCCTCCGGGCCCGAGCAGCGTCACGAGCCGCGCGCCCCTCAGGTCCTCCCGGACGAGGGCGATCTCCCCGTCGCGTCCGACGAAGCTGGTGAGCCGGGCCCTCAGGTTTCCCGGTACGGGGGCGGGGGTGCGCGGATGCCCGGGGGCGGCCGGCGGTCCCGGGGTCCGGGCGAGGAGTTCGGCGTGGAGGGCGCGCAGGGCCGGCGACGGGTCCGTACCGAGGCGGGTGGTGAGGGTGCGGCGGACCGACTCGTACGCGGCGAGGGCCTCGGCGGCCCGTCCGGTGTCCCGCAGGGCGCGGATCCTGAGGGCCTGGAGCGGTTCGTCCAGGGGGTGGGTCGTGCAGAGGGCGGTGAGCTCGGGGAGGGCGGCGGGAGCGTCGCCGAGGGCGAGGGCGGCGTCGAGCCGGGTGCGGCGGGCGTCGAGCCGGCGGGCCTCCCAGCGGGCGGCTTCCGCATCCCGGTCCGGCAGGTCGGCGAGGGCGGGCCCGCGCCAGAGTCCGAGGGCCTCGTCGAGGAGGGCGGCGGCGCGGGCGGGATCGCCGGCCGCGAGGGCTGCGGTGCCCTCGGCGGCGAGGCGCTCGAAGCGGCGGGCGTCCACGTCCTCGGGCCGGGCTTCGAGTCGGTAGCCGCCTTCGGCGGAGACCACCCGGTCGCGGCCGAGGGCGCGTCGGAGCCGGCCGACGAGGGCCTGGAGGGCGGCGACCGCGTCGGCCGGCGGGTCGTCGCCGTGCCACACCTCGTCGACGAGGTGGGCCACCGGAACGGTCCGGCCGGCCCGCAGGGCGAGGGCGCAGAGCAGGGCACGGACCCGGGGGCCGCCGACGGCCACGTCGGTGCCGTCGGGGGCGTGGGCGAGGGTCGGGCCGAGGACGGAGTAGCGCACGCCCCCATTGTCCGCGAGAACGGTTCGCGCCCCGTCGGAAGGACGTTCCCGGGGGCGGGCCGGACCGCCGGAGGCCGCCCGGGGGGCGGAACTCGGCCCGGCACCCGGTACGTTTCCCGCACACCAGCACTCCGTCCCCCGGGAGCCCCCGCAATGACCACGGCCACCCATCAGCGCCACGAACGGCGGATCAGCCCCGTCTTCCTGGCGATCCTCGCCGTCATGGCCGTCACCGGCTGGGCGGTGTGGACGGACTTCGCCGCCTCGACGGGCCTGGCGGTCTTCCTCTTCGTGACCTCGGCGTGGGTGGTGTCGCTCTGTCTGCACGAGTACGCGCACGCCCGGACCGCCCTGCACGGCGGGGACATCACGGTGGGCGCGAAGGGCTATCTGACGCTGAATCCGCTGGCGTACACGCACGCGGTGCTGAGCATCGTCCTGCCGGTGCTCTTCGTGATCATGGGCGGGATCGGTCTGCCGGGCGGCGCGGTCTTCATCGAGCACGGCCGGGTCAAGGGCCGTTGGAAGCACAGCCTGATCTCGGCGGCGGGCCCCTTGGCGAACGTCCTGTTCGCGCTCGTCTGCACGGCTCCGTTCTGGCTGGACGCGCTGGAGGGGGTGCCGGTCGCCTTCCGGTACGCGCTGGCGTTCCTGGCGTTCCTCCAGGTGACCGCGGCGCTCCTGAACTTCCTGCCGGTGCCGGGGCTGGACGGTTACGGGGTGGTGGAGCCCTGGTTGTCCTCCAAGGTGAAGCGGCAGGTGGAGCCGTACGCGCCGTACGGCTTCTTCATCGTGATCGCGTTGTTGTTCGTGCCGGCGATCAACACCGCCTTCTTCGACGCGATCGACGCCCTGTTGCGTTCGCTCGGCGTGCCGGAGCTGAGCCGGTACTGCGGCTCGCAGTTGTTCCGGTTCTGGGAGGAGACCCCGGAGTTCTGCGGGGCCTAGGCGTACCGCCCGACGGGGCCGGGGACGCGGGTGGGGCGAGTGCGCGGCGCGCCCACCGCCGATCCGCCGTGAGCCGGGGCGGGACCACGGGGTCCCCGTCGAACCAGACGTCCGGGCGCGCCGCCGAACAGGGTAGCTTGAACGCGTTCAAGGAATCGAGCCCTGGGGGGCGGCCATGCGGGGCACCGCGTGCGAGAGCGTTCATCCGTGGCAGATCGGTCTGGTCGTGTGCGCCGTGATCACACCGCTCCTGCCGATCATCCCCTCCGGGGACCCCCTCTTCGCGCTCCCGCCGGTGATCGCGACCACGGCGCTGACCGCCGCACCGCTGTTGTTCCACGCCCGACCCCCCGCCTTCCGGTGGGCCACCGGGGCCGTCTCGGCAGTGCTGCTGCCGTGGTCGCTGATCGGCTCCTGGTTCGGGATGTTCGTCTTCTTCCCGTCGGCCCCCCTCCTGCTCCTCTCCGCCTTCTCGGACCCGCGGCGACACCCGGGGGCCGCAGGGTTCCTGGCGGGTGCCGGCCTCCTGCTGGCGGCGGCGGTGACGCTGTCCTGGTGGGGCCGCGGGCACTGAGGACTTCGGGCACGGACCGTCCGACGTCCGGTCGCACCGCCCGGGCCGTCCGGCGGGACGGACCTCGCCCGATGGGGCCCTAGCCCCGGGCGGCGGCCTTCTCCGCCTTCGCCCGGCGCAGGTAGTACCAGGCCATGTTGGAGGAGAGGCCCGCGAGGAGGACCCAGACGACGCCGAGGAAACTGCCCTGGACGAAGGAGACGACGGCCGCCGTGACGGCCAGGGCGCAGACCACGAGGGCGTAGAGGGCGAGGCGGGGCATGGGGGGCGGCTCCTGTCCGGGTGCGGCTGATGGTGCCCGTCCAGTGTCCCCCATGCCCGCCGCGGTGCGGGGACCGGCTCAGACGTCGGTGACCCGGAGCCCCGCATGGGCCTTGTAGCGGCGGTTGACGGAGATCAGGTTGGCGACGAGCGACTCGACCTGGTGGGCGTTGCGCAGTCGGCCGGCGAAGACCCCGCGCATGCCGGCGATGCGACCGGCGAGGGCCTGGACGACCTCGACGTCGGCGCGCTCCTCGCCGAGGACCATCACGTCCGTGTCGATCTCCTCGATGGAGGCGTCCTTGAGGAGGACGGCCGAGAGGTGGTGGAAGGCCGCGGTGACCCGGGAGTTCGGGAGGAGCGCGGCGGCCTGCTCGGCGGCGGAGCCCTCCTCGGGCTTGAGGGCGTAGGCGCCCTTCTTGTCGAAGCCCAGCGGGTTGACGCAGTCCACCACCAGCTTGCCGGTGAGCTCCTCGCGGAGGGACTCCAGGGTCTTGGCGTGCCCGTCCCACGGCACGGCGACGATCACGACGTCGCTGCGGCGGGCGGTCTCGGCGTTGTCGGCGCCCTCGACGCCGTGGCCGATCTCCGCGGCCACGGCCTGCGCGCGGTCGGCCGCGCGGGAGCCGATGATCACCTTCTGGCCGGCCTTGGCGAGCCGGTAGGCCAGGCCGCGGCCCTGGTCGCCGGTGCCGCCGAGGACGCCGACGACGAGGCCGGAGACGTCGGGGAGGTCCCACGGGTCCTTGGGGGCGGGCTTGCTCTCAGTCGTAGTCATGGCCCCGACATTACCGACGGGTCGGGTCGTCCGGGACGACCGAGCGCTACCAGCGGGCCGGCGGCGGGGCCGTCAAGCGGTCCGCGAGGCCCGAGAGCCGGTCGCGGAAGCGACGGCTCCCCCGGGGGGAGGGCAGGCTGTTCTCCCCGGCCGCCGCACTGACCAGGTGCTGCACGGTGTCCAGGTCGACCCCGGCGCCCGGCGCCACCGTGAGCGCCTCGTGCGCCAGGCCCGCCAGTTCCTCGTCGCCGCCGTCGAGGGAGAGGACCGTCGCGCCCGCCCGCCGGGCGTCGTGCACCCGCTGCAGCAGCCCCGCGTCCGGCCGCTCCGGTGTCACCAGCAGCAGCGTCGCCCCGCGGCCCGCGGCCTCCAGGCGGCCGAGCCCGACCGCCAGGTGCGCCGGGGCTCCGGGTCGCACCCGGTGCCGGACCAGGGTCGGCACCAGCTCGGGCAGCCCCGACCAGGCGGATTCGTCGACCAGGTGGGCCGCCAGGTGCCAGGGTTCGTACTCTTCCGTCCCCACCAGGAGCAGTCCTCCCCGCTGCGGTGCGACCGAGGTCCGAAGCACGCCCGCGAACCGGCGCGCGGCCTTCGGCCACTCCGTCCCGGCGAGCACTTCCCTCAGCAACGCGACCCGTACGGCATCCATGGGCCCGCATCCTGCCCGAGCCGGCGTCCGCGCGCGGCGGATCGGGCAGGTTCCACCCGTAAGGGAGCCCCGGTGGCGGCGGATATTCGGTTGCCCGCCGTCGTGCGGGGACCGGAGCATGGCCCCTCGTGACCTCCCTCGTTCCTTCCGCTTGGGCGAAGCTCGCCGCGGTGCTGCCCGATCTGACGCCCTGGCGTTCGTCCCGCGACTTCCGGCTCCTGTGGGTGCAGGGGCTCGTCACGTACTTCAGCAGTGCGATGGCGATGATCGCCCTGCCGCTGCAGATCAAGGAACTGACGGGTTCGCCGCTGGCGGTCGGTGCGATGGGCGCGGTCGAGCTGGTGCCGCTCGTGGTGTTCGGCCTGTACGGCGGAGCGCTCGCGGACGCGGTCGACCGGAGGCGGGTGATCGTCTGGACCGAGGCGGGCCTGGGAGCGCTGGCGCTGCTCCTGCTGCTCAACGCCCTGCTCCCGGAGCCGATGCTCTGGCCGCTGTACGTGGTCGCGGCCGGGGTCTCGGCGCTGGCGGGGCTCCAGCGGCCGGCGCTGGATTCGCTGCTCGCCCGGATCGTGCCGCACGAGCAGCAGACCGCGGCGGCGGCGCTGAACTCGTTGCGCTGGCAGGTGGGCTCGATCGCGGGCCCGGCGCTCGCGGGTCTGGTGGTGGCGTACGCGGGTCATGCCCCCGCCTACGGGGTGACGCTCGCCGGTTTCGCGGTCTCGGTGCTCATGTGCCGTCGGCTCTCCCCCGCACCGGCCGCGCACGACGCGGAGAAGCCCTCGCTGCGGGGCATCGCGGCGGGCGCGCGGTACGCCTGGTCGCGACCGGTGCTGCTCGGCACGTACGCGGTCGATCTGGCCGCGATGTTCTTCGCCTTTCCGAACGCGATCTTCCCTTTCCTGGCGGACGAGTTGGACGCGGACTGGTCGCTCGGCCTGATGTACGCGGCGGGCGCGGTCGGCTCCCTGGTCCTGGGCCTGACCAGCGGGTGGACGTCCAGGGTGCGGAGGCACGGACTGCTGGTGGCCGGGGGCGCGGCCGGCTGGGGCCTGGCGATCGCGGCGGCGGGCTGGTTCGGGAACGTCTGGGCGGTGCTGTTGTGCCTGGCGCTCGCGGGCGCGGGCGACATGGTGAGCGGTCTGGGGCGGGCCACCATCTGGAACCAGACGATCCCGGAGGAGCTGCGCGGCCGGCTCGCCGGCATCGAGGTGCTCTCCTACAGCGTGGGCCCCCAGCTGGGCCAGGTCCGGTCGGGTGCGATGGCCGGCTGGACCGGTACCCGGGCGGCCGTCTGGTCGGGCGGCGTGGCGTGCGTGGCCTCGGTGGGGCTGCTCTGCCTGGCGCTGCCGAAGCTCCTCGGGTACGACTCGGCTACCGACCCGGACTCCTTGCGCCGCAAGGCCCAGCGGGAAGCCGCGGGAGAAGCGGCCCGGGACGGGCAGGAGTCCGCCCCGCAGCAGGCCGCCGGGGCCGCCTGAGCGGTCCCGGCGGGCCTAGCGGTCCGGACGTGCTGCCCGGCGTCGCGCGGTCACTCGTCCGGGCTCCGGTCCTTTCCCGCGGCGTCGTGCCAGCGCGGGTCGGTCTCCCACTCCAGGTTCCGCTCGCGTGCGGTCTCCATGGCGTGGGCGGCCTCTTCCCGGCTGGTGTACGGGCCGAACCGGTCCTTCGCCGGGCACTCCGGTCCTTCCTCGACCTTCTTGTGCTCCAGGCAGTAGTACCACTCGCCGGGCTTGCCCACGGTGCGCTTCTTGAACAGGGCCATCGTCGTCGGCTCCTTCCTTCGTGACCATGCTGCCCCAGACCCGGTCGTTAGACTCGCTGGCATGTCTGGCCAGTCGCTTCTCGTTCCGGGGGAGCTCTCCCCCCACCGCTCCGTTCCGGGCTCCATCCGTCGCCCCGAGTACGTCGGAAAGCCCGCCCCGGCTCCGTACACGGGGCCGGAGGTGCAGGATTCCGACACCATCGAGCGGATGCGGATCGCCGGCCGCATCGCCGCCCGGGCGATGGAGGAGGCCGCCAAGCACATCGCCCCGGGCGTCACCACCGACGAACTCGACCGGGTCGCGCACGAGTACATGTGCGACCACGGCGCCTATCCGTCCACACTGGGCTACCGCGGCTTCCCCAAGTCGCTGTGCGCCTCGATCAACGAGGTCATCTGTCACGGCATCCCCGACTCCACCGTCCTGAGGGACGGCGACATCGTGAACCTGGACGTCACCGCCTACATCAACGGCGTCCACGGCGACAACAACGCCACCTATCTCTGCGGCGACGTCGACGAGGAGTCGCGACTGCTCGTGGAGCGCACCCGGGAGTCCCTGAACCGGGCGATCAAGGCGGTGAAGCCGGGCCGCCAGATCAACATCATCGGACGGGTCATCGAGTCCTACGCCAAGCGCTTCGGCTACGGCGTCGTGCGCGACTTCACCGGGCACGGCATCAACACGTCGTTCCACTCCGGCCTGATCGTCCCGCACTACGACTCGCCCCACCACACCACCGAGATCAAGGCCGGCATGACGTTCACGATCGAGCCGATGCTGACGCTCGGCACCCACGACTACGACATGTGGGACGACGGCTGGACCGTGGTGACCAAGGACCGGAAGCGGACCGCACAGTTCGAGCACACGCTCGTGGTGACGGAGAGCGGTGCGGAAATCCTGACGTTGCCCTGACCCCGCAAACGGGTAGCGTCTTACCGACAGGACGTCGGGAACCGGTCGGCCGGGCAAGCCCCGCTCGACGGGACCGTCACCGGTTCCCGTCCCATTCGGTCCCGGAGGCATGCCTTGACCACGCCGTTCTCGACGCTCATCCGCACGGCCTCGCACGAACAGCACACGGAGGCGGAGTCCTCGTCCTTCATGGGGGACCTCCTGGGTGGGCGCCTCGCCGTCGCCGCGTACGCGCGCTACACGGAGCAGCTCTGGTTCGTGTACCGGGCCCTGGAGGAGGGCGCGGAGGCCCTGCGCGAGGACCCGGTCGCCGGGCCGTTCATACGGTCCGAGCTGTTCCGCACGGCAGCCCTGGAGCGGGACCTGGCCCATCTGCGCGGGCCTGGTTGGCGCGCCGGGCTCTCCCCGTTGCCCGCCACCGCCGCGTACGCCGAGCGGGTCGCCGAGTGCGCCCGCGACTGGCCGGCCGGCTACGTGGCCCACCACTACACGCGCTACTTGGGCGACCTGTCGGGCGGCCAGATCATCCGCGACCGGATGGAGCGGACCTGGGGGTTCGACCGCAAGGGCGACGGCGTCCGCTTCTACGTCTTCGAGGGGATCGTGAACCCGGCCGCGTTCAAGCGGACGTACCGGGAACTGCTGGACGGGGTGAACGCCGACGACCTGGAGAAGCAGCGGATCGTCGACGAGTGCCGGAGCGCCTTCCGCTTCAACAGCGCGGTCTTCCGCGAGCTGGGCGGGGAGTTCCCGCTCAGCGCGTGAGGGTCGGCTCAGCGGGCGAGCGTCCCTTCCAGGCGGACGCGTCCGCCGAGCTCCACGATGCCGCCGGGGCCGGGGGCGGTGAGCAGCTGCGACCCCTGGCCCTGCCTGATGTTCAGGGCCCGCCCCAACTCGGCCGTGAGGAGCAGCGCCGCCGCTCCGGTCGCCTCGTCCTCGTCGATGCCGTCGCCGCGTCCGGGGAAGGCGCGCGCCCTGATACGCCCCGCAGCCTCCTCCTCCCAGGCCCAGGCGTAGATCCACTCCCCCGGCTCGGGCACCTCCAGGGCGTCCACTTCGGCGACCGAGCCGTACTGGCGCAGGGTGCGCGGCGGCACCCATTCGGCGCGCGCCTCGATCCAGGTGAACTCCCCGTCACCGCGCACCCACACCTCACCGGCCGGCGGCTGGACGACCTCCAGATCGAGCAGCCAGGCGGCGCCGACGAGCGGGTGTCCGGCGAACGGAAGCCGTACGCCCGGCGTGTAGATGTCGACGACACCGCGCTCGGGGTCGTCCACGAACACCGTCTCGCTGAAGCCGAGCTCCTTGGCGAGCGCCTGCCGGGAGGACTCGTCGGGGTGGGTACGGGCGTCCCGCACGACTCCGAGGCGGTTGCCGTACCGGCCGTCGCCCGCACAGAAGACCCGCAGGACGTCGATGTCAGTGGCGGTCGTGTTCATGCCGAAATTGAACCATCCGGAAGGGAGTGGCAGGGGTCCGACCTCGCACGGCGCACCCGTCCCGGGGGGCAGGACGACCGTGACACCGGGACGGAAGGCGTCACCTGCGCCGTACCGCCAGAAAGTCATGGATAAGCGGCCCTTTTGCCACAAGCAGCACCATCATCATGCAATTCGCCCCGCTTGACCCTCCCTTGACCAATCCATGAGGGCCCCATGGCCCCCCTGTGACCACTCCGTGTCCTCCGTGCCCGGCCTGAGAGCTGAATCACGGGATGGGTGGGTACCACTGAGGTAAGCCTCGGTTAAGTTAGGTCCGCCTCAGCACCGTCCCCGCGTTCCTGGAGTCCTCATGCGAGCCGTCCGTCTCTCCGTCGTCACCGCCGCCGCGACCGCGGCAGCTCTGACCGCCGTCACGGGTTGCGCGGAGAAAAGCGACGCCAAGGCGGGGGACGAGGTCGTCACCGTCATCGCCAAGGACGACTCCTGCGAGGTGTCGAAGCAGGAGTTCCCGGCCGGACACGTGCAGCTGACCGTCGAGAACCGCGGCTCCAAGGTCACCGAGGTCTACGTCCTCTACCCGGACGACCGCATCGTCACCGAGCGCGAGAACATCGGCCCCGGCACCAAGGCCACGCTCACCGCGGAGATCAAGGCCGGCGACTACCTCATCGCCTGCAAGCCCGGCATGAAGGGCGACGGCATCCGTCAGCCGGTCAAGGCCACCGGCAAGGGCGCCACCACCGCCAAGCGCTCCCCCGAGATGGACGCCGCCGTCGCCGCCTACCGCCAGTACGTCCAGGCGCAGGCCGACACGACCCTGCCCAAGGTGAAGGTCTTCACCGACGCCGTTCGCGCCGGTGACGTCGAGGCCGCGAAGAAGGCCTACGCAGAGTCCCGCATCGGCTGGGAGCGGACCGAGCCCGTCGCCGAGTCCTTCGGCGACATCGACCCCAAGGTCGACGTCCGCGAGGACGGCCTGGAGGACGGCCAGGACCCGGCCACGGACTGGACCGGCTGGCACCGCCTGGAGAAGGCCCTCTGGCAGGACAAGAAGATCGGCGACCGCGAGAAGCAGCTCGCCGACCTCCTCGACAAGGACCTCGCCGACTGGCAGAAGCGGGTCGGCACCGCCGAGATCACCCCGACCTCCATGGCCAACGGCGCCAAGGAACTCCTGGACGAGGTCGCCAGCGGCAAGGTCACCGGCGAGGAGGAGCGCTACTCCCACACCGACCTGGTCGACTTCAAGGCGAACGTCGAGGGCGCGCAGAAGTCCTTCGAGCTGCTGAAGCCGGTCGCCGCCAAGAACGACCCGAAGCTCGTCGCCGAACTCGACAAGCAGTTCGCCGCGCTGAGCACGCTGCTCGACACGTACCGCACGGACAAGAACAGCTACGTCTTCACCTCGTACGACAAGGTCGGCAAGGCCGAGCGCAAGGAGCTCTCCGACGGCGTCAACGCCCTGGCCGAGCCGCTCTCCAAGCTCGCCGCAGCCGTCGTCAAGTAGTCGTCGAGCCACCAGGGACGGGAACACGAGATGTCCGAGAACACCGAGGAGCAGGGCGCGCGGACCGCGCAGGAGCCCCAGGGGGCGCCCTCCCGCCGCAAGGTCATCGGCTGGGGCGGGGCCGGGCTGGCGCTCGGCGCCGCCGCGGCCGGCGGTGCCGCCGCACTGACCCGGGACGGCGACGCCACCGCCCCGGTCGCCGAGAGCGGCGGGGCCGTTCCCTTCCACGGCACGCACCAGGCGGGCATCGCCACCGCGGTGCAGGACCGGCTGCACTTCGCCTCCTTCGACGTCAAGACGGAGGACCGGGCGGAACTGGTCCAGCTCCTCAAGGACTGGACGCGGGCCGCCGAGCGGATGACCGCGGGCGCCGAGGTCGGCGAGGGCGCCTACGGCGGCCTGCCGGAAGCCCCGCCGGACGACACCGGCGAGGCCCTGGGCCTCAAGCCCTCCCGCCTCACCCTCACCATCGGCTTCGGCCCCTCGCTCTTCGACGGGCGCTTCGGGCTGAAGGACCGGCGGCCCGGCGCCCTGGTCGACCTGCCCAAGTTCCCCGGCGACAACCTGGACCCGGCGCGCAGCGGCGGCGACATCTGCGTGCAGGCCTGCGCGGACGACCCGCAGGTCGCCGTCCACGCCATCAGGAACCTCGCCCGGATCGGCTTCGGCAAGGTCGCGGTGCGCTGGTCGCAGCTGGGCTTCGGCAAGACCTCGTCGACGACCCCGGACGCCCAGACCCCGCGCAACCTCTTCGGCTTCAAGGACGGCACCCGCAACATCGCCGGCACCGAGACGGAACGGCTGACGAAGCACGTGTGGGTCTCCGGCAAGGACGCCGAGGGCGGTGCCGCCTGGATGGACGGCGGCTCGTACCTGGTGGCCCGCCGCATCCGGATGAACGTGGAGACCTGGGACCGCACTCCGCTCGCCGAGCAGGAGGACATCTTCGGCCGCGACAAGCGCGAGGGCGCCCCGGTCGGCAAGGCCAAGGAGCACGACGAGCCGTTCCTGAAGGCGATGAAGCCGGACTCGCACGTCCGGCTCGCGCACCCGGACAGCAACAACGGGGCGACCCTGCTGCGCCGCGGCTACTCCTTCACCGACGGCACGGACGGCCTCGGCCGCCTGGAGGCCGGCCTGTTCTTCCTGGCGTACCAGAAGGACGTCCGCACCGGCTTCATCCCGGTGCAGACCTCGCTGGCCTCGGACGCCCTCAACGAGTACATCCAGCACGTGGGTTCGGCGCTGTTCGCGATCCCGCCGGGCGTCCGGGACAAGGACGACTGGTGGGGTCGGGCGCTGTTCTCGTAACCGAGGAGGGACACCGAGGTGTTCGGTAACTATCTGATCGGCCTGCGCGAGGGCCTCGAAGCGAGCCTGGTCGTCTGCATCCTCATCGCGTACCTGGTGAAGACCGGGCGCCGGGACGCGCTGAAGCCGATCTGGATCGGCATCGGGGTCGCCGTCGGCGTGGCCCTGGCGTTCGGTGCCGGCCTGGAGTTCGGCTCCCAGGAGCTGACCTTCGAGGCCCAGGAGCTGCTCGGCGGTTCGCTGTCGATCGTCGCGGTGGTCCTGGTGACCTGGATGGTCTTCTGGATGCGGCGCACGGCCCGGCACCTCAAGGCGGAACTGCACGGCAAGCTGGACGCGGCCCTGCAGATGGGCACGGGCGCGCTCGTCGCCACCGCCTTCCTGGCCGTGGGCCGCGAGGGCCTGGAGACCGCGCTCTTCGTCTGGGCGTCGGTGCGGGCCTCCTCGGACGGCACCTACGCCCCGCTGGTCGGGGTGCTCCTCGGGCTGCTCACCGCAGTGCTGCTCGGCTGGCTGTTCTACCGGGGCGCGCTGAAGATCAACCTGGCGAAGTTCTTCACCTGGACCGGCGGGATGCTGGTCGTGGTGGCGGCGGGGGTGCTCGCCTACGGCGTGCACGACCTCCAGGAGGCCCGCTTCCTCGGCGGCCTCTCCGACAAGGCCTTCGACGTCTCGGCCACGATCCCCCCGGACAGCTGGTACGGCACGCTCCTCAAGGGCGTGTTCAACTTCCAGCCGGATCCGACGGTCCTTCAGGTCACGGTGTGGGCGCTGTACCTGATCCCGACGCTCGCGCTCTTCCTGGCCCCGATAGGGTCGGCTTCGTCCGCGCGGGTGAAGGGGCAGAAGACGACCGATGAGAAGGCTGAGGCTGAGGCGAGCGCCGGGACGACGAACGCTTGAGCAGCGGTCGTCCCGAGCGGGCCGTGCACTGGCGAGGTTCCTCGCGGCGACGGCGGCCGGAACCGTCCTGTCGCTGACGGCGAGCGGCTGCGTCACCGTGCACGGCGAACGGGCGCTGTTGCCGCCGGCGACGGAGGCCGAGGCCGCGCAGGCCCTCGCCGACTTCACCACCGCCTACAACCAGGCCGACAAGGCCTACGACCCGGGCCTGGACGCGGGTCGGGTCACCGGCCCGCTCGGCGAGATCAACCAGGCGGGCCTGCGCGCACGGTCGATCAACACCCCCGGCGGCAATCCCGAGCACAAGCCGCTCGAACTGACCGACCCGCGGTTCGTGCTCCCCCGGAAGGCCGGCTGGCCGCGCTGGTTCGTCGCGGACACCGCCTCCAACCGGGGCTCCGGCGACCAGCGCTGGCTCCTGGTCTTCCTGCGCAACGGCCCCCAACAGCTCTGGGAGGTCGCGTACCTCACGATCCTCCCCCGGAGCGAGGTGCCGGAGTTCGCCGAGGAGGAGGGGTACGCGGTGCCGGTCCCCGCGGACACCGACGCGCTCGCGGTCGCCCCCCGTGACCTCGGCAAGGAGTACGTCGCGTATCTGAGGGACGGGAAGCCGGCGACCTTCGCGCCGGGCGCGCACACCACGGAGTGGCGGGCGCAGCGGCAGAAGGCCGCCCAACGGCCGGGAATGGCCACCCAGTACGTCGACCAGGTCACGGACCGGGGTGACTTCGCGCCGCTCGGGCTGCGGACCCGGGACGGCGGCGCGCTCGTGTTCTTCGCGACCCGGTACTTCGAGCGCCAGACGGCGGCGAAGGGGTACCGGCCGAAGGTCGGCCCCGATGTGAAGGCGCTGCTGAACGGCGAGATCAAGAGCACCGTCACCCGGGAGTGGGTCTCCAGCCAGGCGGTCCTGGTCAAGCCGGCGGGCACGGACCGCAACGGGGTCACGGTCACGGGCCGGCTCCAGGGCGTGGTGGGCGCGGAGGGCTCCTAGCGCCCGCCGACGGCAGGCGTACCGATTCAGCGGGTCAGCGGGTCAGCGGCCAGGCGATCTCGTGGGCGGCGTGCCCTCCGTCGCCGCCCGCCTCCCGCTCGGCGGCGTGGCGTGCGCAGGCGTCCTGGAGGGTCTCCAGGAGGTTCAGCGGGTCGGGCAGCGGGTGCTCGGGGCCGCGGACCCAGGCGACGACCGGATGGGCCTCCTCGTCACCGGGGAGCCGGGCGGGCGGTACGAGGACGTAGCTGCCGCGGCAGTGCCAGCGCAGCCCCGGGTGCTCGTCCATCGTCTCCGGGTGGCAGTCCAGCTCGCACGGCCACCACTCGTCCTCGTCCTCGGGGGTGCCGCGGGTGGCGGTGAAGAACAGCATCCGCCCGCCGACCGTGTCGACGTCGGCGGACTCGGCGACGGGTCCCACCTCGACGCCCTCGGCGAGCAGGCGTTCCAGGGCGGCGCGACCGGCGGACAGCGGCACGTCGAGGACGTCGTGGACCATGCCGGTGGCGGTGATGAAGTTCGCGTGCGGCTCGTTCCGCGCCCAGCGCTCGATCTGACCTCGATCGGTGGTCGACTGGGTCTGCCAGGCGAAGGAGACGGGGTGCCGGGCGGGGGTGGGACAGCCGATCCGCTCACAGGAACAGCTGTAGCCGACGGGGTACGCGGCGGGGGCCAGGGGCAGCCCGGCGGCGGCGACGGCCAGGAGGAGCTGCTCGCGGTCGTTCTCGTCCCCGGCCGTCGTGCGTTTGGGGCGCCTGCGCAGCCATTGTGCGAGTTTGCTCTCCGTGCCGCGGTAGCGGCCGATGCCGTCGCCCATCTATCCCCTCACACCTCGTGCTCGCCCGTTCGGCTCTGCCCATGGTCCCACCATCCTGCGCCCCGGGTGACCGGAGTGCGGAACCGGGGTGGTCGGCGGGGAAGCGGGGACGGGGGCCCGCGGAAGGCGGGCACGGGGAGCGGGGCCGCGCCGGGAGGCGCCGTCGGTGCAGGCGTGGCGGCGGACGGGGCCCGCCGACGGCGAAACGATCAACTCCTCGTCGCCGACGCGCCGGACCCGTCGGTGAACGGCGGCGGAACCTCGGGTGTCGCGGATCTCACTGTCCCCACGCCTCCCACGGGGACGGTCCGACGCTCGCGCGGGGGTGCTCCCCCGTCCCTCGGACGGCTCGGAACCACCCGAACGGTCCACAGCGCGGAGGCCGTCGAGGGCGGACCATGGGGTCCACCGATCATCGGCCGTTCCGTCCACCCGTCCGTGAGGAGCCCTCTTTGCGCCCTACTCCGCGCACGCCCTCGCCCCGCCGTTATCTGATGTGCCCACCCGTGCACTTCACGGTGACGTACTCCATCAACCCCTGGATGGACCCCAGCAAACCGGTCGACCTGCAGCTCGCCCTCACCCAGTGGGAGGACCTGCGCGACCGCTACCGCACCCTCGGCCACACCGTGGAGCTGTTGGAGCCCGACCCGGCGCTGCCGGACATGGTCTTCGCGGCGAACGGCGCCACCGTCGTCGAGGGCCGGGTCCTCGGTGCGAAGTTCGCCCACCCGGAGCGCTCGGCCGAGGCCGAGGCCCATCTGTCCTGGTTCCGCAGGAACGGTTGGGCGGACGACGCCGTGCGGGCGCCGGAGCACGTGAACGAGGGCGAGGGCGACTTCGCCGTCACCGCTTCCTGGATCCTCGCCGGCCGGGGCTTCCGCTCCAGCCCGCTCTCCCACGACGAGGCGCAGGAGTTCTTCGGCCGCCCGGTGATCGGCCTGGAGCTGGTGGACCCGCGCTACTACCACCTGGACACGGCGCTGTGCGTCCTGGACGACGCCGGGGACGAGGTCATGTACTACCCCGACGCCTTCTCCCCGGGCAGCCGTGCGGTGCTCGCCCGGCTCTTCCCCGACGCCCTGGTCGCAACGGGTGAGGACGCGGCGGCCCTCGGGCTCAACGCGGTGAGCGACGGCCGGCACGTCCTGCTCCCCCAGGCGGCGGTCGGCCTCTTCGAGCCCCTCCGCGCCCGCGGCTTCGAGCCGATCGGCATGGACCTGGGAGAACTGCTCAAGGGCGGCGGCAGCGTGAAGTGCTGCACCCAGGAGCTGCGCCCCTAGGACTCCGGGGGCCAGGCGTCGCCCCACTCCGCGTCACGGGCCTGCTTGTAGAGGGGCCCGTGCCGCTTGGTGACCGTGTCCCGGCCGAGGCCCTCGGGCCCGCAGAGCTCCAGCAGGACCTGGCCCTTGCGGATCTGCGGCTTGCGGACGATGCGGGACGGCACCGGGTCGACCGGTACGTCGGCGGCCCGGACGGCCACGACGTACGCGTACTTCTCGTCCTCGTACGGCAGCGAGCCGCCCTTCACCTGCCGGTGCAGCGAGGAGCGGCTCACCCGGGCGGAGAAGTGGCACCAGTCGCTGCCGGGCACGATCGGGCAGGCCCCGCTGTGCGGGCAGGGCGCGGCAACGGTGAACCCGGCCTCCACCAGCAGGGTGCGGGCCTCCATGATCCGCTCGTAGCCGTCGGGGGTTCCGGGCTCGACGATCACCACCGCACGGGCGGCACGGGCCGCCTCGGTGACGAGCACCGCGCGATCGGCCCCGGTGAGCTCCTTGAGGACGTACGAGACGGTGACCAGGTCGGTGTCGTCCAGGCGCAGGGCGCCGCCGATCCGCTCGCGCCGCCACTCCGCCTCGAAGGCCCCGGCGGCCAGTTCCCGGCCGAGCGCGAGGGCGGGTTCGGCCCAGTCGAGGACGAGGGTGCGGGGCGGCGCCTCCTCCCAGGCCTCGGCGACGGCCCAGCTCGCCGCGCCCGTGCCGCCGCCGACGTCGGTGTGCGTGCCGGGTCGCCACCCGGGCGCCGACTCCCGCAGCGCACCGAGCGCCCCCCGCACCGCCTCGAAGGTCGCGGGCATCCGGTACGCGGCGTACGCGGCGACGTCGGAGCGGTCGCGCAGCACGGGGGCGTCCGTCGGAGTGGTGCCCCGGTAGTTGGCGATCAGCCGCTCGACGGCCTGCGCCGCCCGGTTGGGCGGCAGCCCGTCGAGGAGCACGGCGAGGGCGGCGCGCAAGGAGTCGGCGGAGGGAGCGGAGGCGTTCACCGAGACAGTCTAGGGCGTGTCGACCCGGGGCCCGGCGGTCCGCCGGGGACGGCAGAGGCCCAGGAAACAGGCCAGGGCGAGGGCGGCGCAGCTGAGCTGGACCACCGCCATGGGGACGGCCGTGTGCTCACCGGCGATGCCGACGAGCGGGGAGGCAACGGCTCCGATGAGGAAGGAGGAGGTGCCCAGGAGGGCGGAGGCGGATCCGGCGGCGTGCGGGGTGCGCAGGAGCGCCTGGGCATTGGTGTTGGGCAGGGTGAGGCCCATCGCGGACATGAGGACGAAGAGGCCGGCGGCGACGGGGGCGAGGCCGACCTCGCCGAAGGCTCCGCTGGTCATGAGGGTCAGCGCCAGGGCGGCGAGCAGGAGGGTGGCGATGCCCCAGCCGAGGACCTTGTCGAGGCTGACGCGGCCGACGAGGAGCTTGCCGTTGATCTGGCCGACGATGACGAGGCCGACGGAGTTGAGGCCGAAGAGCAGACTGAAGGTCTGTGGTGAGGCCCCGTAGATCTCCTGGATGACGAACGGCGAGGCCGAGATGTACGCGAAGAGGGCGGCGAAGGCGAGGCCGCCGGTGAGCACGTAGCCGGTGAAGGTCCGGTCGGCCAGGAGGCCCCGCATGGTGCGCAGGGCCTGGCCGACCCCGCCTTCGTGGCGGCGCTCGGGGGGCAGCGTCTCGTGGAGGAAGCGCCAGACGACGACGGTGAGGAGCACGCCGATGACGGTGAGGACGTGGAAGACGCCCCGCCAGTCGGTGATCCGCAGGATCTGGCCGCCGATCAGGGGGGCGACGATCGGGGCGGCGCCGGAGATCAGCATCAGGGTGGAGAAGAAGCGGGCCATCTCCACGCCGTCGTACAGGTCGCGGACGACGGCACGGGCGATGACGATGCCGGCGGCGCCGGCCAGGCCCTGGAGCAGTCGGAAGCCGACGAGCAGCTCGACGCTGGGGGCGAGCGCGCAGACGGCGGTGGCCAGGACGTACACGGTCATGCCGATGAGCAGGGGGCGCCGGCGTCCCCACTTGTCGCTCATGGGGCCGACGACGAGCTGGCCGAGGGCCATGCCGGCGAGGCAGGCGGTGAGGGTGAGCTGCACGGTGGCGGCGGGGGCCCCCAGCGCGCTGGTGACCTCCGGCAGCGCCGGGAGGTACATGTCCATGGAGAGCGGGGGGAGGGCGGTGAGGCCGCCCAGGACGAGGGTGACGAGGAGTCCCGTCCGCCGGACGGCGGTGGCGACCGGGGCGCTTTCGGGTATGTGTCCTCGTGTGGTCTTGTGGCCGCTCTCCGGCATCGACTGCTCCATTTCGTTGAATCCTTGCCTATGCTCTCAGCTCGACCGGGATGGTCGAGACCTCTCTGGGACGGGTGGGGACATGGGTGACACGGTGCGCTGGGGGATCCTGGCGACGGGCGGCGTGGCGGAACGGTTCACCACGGACCTGCTGGCGCTCGACGGCGCCGAGGTCATCGCGGTGGCGTCCCGCACCGGGGCCTCCGCGACGTCCTTCGCGGAACGGTTCGGGATCCCGCGGGCGTACGGGGAATGGGCCGGGCTCTTCGCCGACGGGGACGTCGACGTGGTGTACGTGGCGACCCCGCACCATGCGCACCGCGCCGCGGCCGGCCTCGCCCTGGAGGCGGGCAAGGCGGTGCTCTGCGAAAAGGCCTTCACCCTCAACGCCCGCGAGGCCGGGGAGTTGGTCGCGCTCTCCCGGGACCGCGGCCTCTTCCTGATGGAGGCCATGTGGACGTACTGCCATCCGCTGGTCCGGCGGATCGTGGAGCTGGTGCGCGACGGGGCGATCGGCGAGGTGCGCACGGTCCAGGCGGACTTCGGACTCGCCGGGCCCTTCGACGCCGGCCACCGGCTGCGGGACCCGGCAGTGGGCGGCGGGGCGCTGCTCGACCTCGGAGTCTATCCGGTGTCGTTCGCACAGCTGCTGCTCGGCGAGCCGTCCGCCGTCCGGGCGCACGCGCTGCTCTCCCCGGAGGGCGTCGACCTGAACACGGGCGTGCTGCTGGGCTGGGAATCGGGCGCCTCCGCACTGCTGTCCTGCTCGCTCGTCGCGGACACGCCGCTGACGGCCTCGGTGACGGGCACGCGGGGCCGGATCGACCTCCCGCGCGGCTTCTTCTTCCCCGAGCGGTTCACGCTGCACCGGCACGGGCGCGAGCCGGAGGAGTTCACGTCGACGGACGACCCGCACTCCTTCCGTCACGAGGCCGCCGAGGTGATGCGCTGTCTGCGCACCGGCGCGATCGAGTCCCCGCTCGTGCCGCTGGACGGTTCGCTCGCGGTGATGCGGACGCTCGACGCGGTGCGGGACCGCATCGGCGTCCGCTATCCGCAGGAGGCTGCCGCCACCCGCGGGTGAGGCGTTGGTCGGTCGGCCGTGGCCGGCGACACCGGACGCCGCGAAGACCCCCGTTGTCGAGTACAGGACATCCATCCATCGGACGGACGGGTTCACGGGGTGCGCGGCTCGCGTACGCTGCGCGCCCATGAGCATCGCAGTGGTGACGGGCGCCGGTTCGGGCATCGGCCGGAGCGTCGCGCTGGCCCTCGCGTCGGCCGGCTGGTCGGTGGCCCTGGCGGGCCGCAGGGCACGGGCCCTGGAGGAGACGGCCGCGGCCCTCCCGGACGGCGACTTCCTGTGCGTCCCGACGGACGTGACCTCGGAGCGGGAGGTCGCCTCCCTCTTCTCCTCGGTGCGGGACCGCTACGGTCGGGTCGACCTCCTCTTCAACAACGCCGGTACGTTCGCGGGCGGCGGGGTTCCCGTGGAGGACCTGGCCCCGGAGACCTGGCGGGCGGTCGTCGACGTCAATCTGACGGGCGCGTTCCTCTGCGCCCAGGCCGCCTTCCGGACCATGAAGGAGCAGGACCCGCAGGGCGGCCGGATCATCAACAACGGCTCGATCTCCGCACACGTGCCGCGCCCGCACTCGATCGCGTACACGGCGACGAAGCACGCGATGACGGGCCTGACGAAGTCCCTCTCGCTGGACGGCCGCCCGTACCGGATCGCCTGCGGCCAGCTCGACATCGGGAACGCCGCCACGGAGATGACCGCCCGCATGCAGACCGGCATCCTCCAGGCCAACGGGGAACTGGCGGTGGAGCCGGTGATGGACGCGGCGGACGTGGCGGCGACGGTGGTCCACATGGCGGGCCTGCCGCTGGAGGCCAACGTGCAGTTCGCGACGGTGATGGCGACGGCGATGCCGTACGTCGGCCGGGGGTGAGCCGTGTCGTCGCCCCGGGCCGGAGGGGCGACGGCACGACCGGCCTCAGGCCTGCCCGGTCTCGAAGCGGGAGACCTTGCCGTCCTGGACGGTGAAGCGCCACGCGGTCCGCATCTCGCCCCAGGTGTCATTGCGGTAGCGGGCGACGAGCGACCGCCCGCCGTCCTTCTCGGACTCGACGTCCATGTGCCCGCGCGAGGCGAACACCTCCCGGTCGAGCCACTGCCTCAGGTCGCGGTCGGAGCCGTCGTCGGCCATGGTCGCGTCGGGCGTCAGGACGTCGAAGAGGGCCGACTCGTCCTGGGCGTTGAGGGCCGTGACGAAGGCGCGCACGGCCGGGTCGCTGAGCTGGTTCACGGAAACGGTCATGCCCCACCCGTACACCCGCACGCGCCCTCGCAGCGGACGCCCCGGCCGTGGGGTCCCTCCGACAGCGGGTCGGGCGGCTCGGAACCGGCCGCCGGGCCGGGCCGGGACGGGACGGGACGGGACGGGACGGGACGGGACGGGCAACGGCCGGTGCTGCGCCGCGACCGACCGGCTCAGTCCAGGCAGAACTCGTTGCCCTCGGGGTCGGTCATCACGATGTGGCCGGCGCCGAACGGCGGGGCGGGCTCAAAGCGTTCCCGTCGTTTCGCCCCCAGCCCGACAAGCCGGTCGCACGCGGCCTCCAGGGCTGCCATCCGTTCCTCTCCCTGGAGCCCGGGCGCGGCCCGGACGTCCAGGTGGACCCGGTTCTTGGCGACCTTGTCCTCCGGCACCCGCTGGAAGAACACGCGGGGCCCCAACCCCTCCGGGTCCTCGATGGCCGACCTGGTGTTGCGTTGGTCCTCGGGCATGCCGATCCGTGCCAGGAAGTCGTCCCAGGCCGCCAACGGGTCCGCGCCCTCCGGCAGTTCGACACCGGGCGGCCCGGGGTGGACATAGCCCAGCGCATCGCGCCAGAAGGACGACAGGGCCCGGGGGTCACGGGCGTCGAACGTGACCTGAAAACGACGACTCATGGGGCTGCTCTCTCTGTTTTCGTCCGTGACGGCTTCCCCGGCGACCGTACCGAAACCCGGAGGGGCCCACCGGCAGAACACGGATCCGCCGGGAAACCCGTCCCCACGCGACGTCCGAATTGCGCCGGCAGGACGACCCCGCCACCGCGAGCCTGGCTGCATGAGCACCCACACCACCACCGCCTTCCGCGCCCGCGCCATCCCGCCCGCCGCCCTCGACCGACTGCGCGCAACCGACGACGCCGGACGCGCCTGCACGCCGTACGCCGCCGCCGACGGCGGCGACCGCCTCCGCTGCTGCCTGCGCCCCTCCGTCCCCGGCGAGCGCATCGCCCTGGTCTCGTACGCGCCGCTCCGCCGCTGGGCCGCCGAAACCGGTGCCGCTCCGGGGGCCTACGACGAGCAGGGCCCCGTCTTCATCCACGCGGACGACTGCGGCGGCCCGACCGCCTCGGAGCACTACCCCTTCTCCCGCACCGGCGCGCTCCGCGTCCTCCGCCGCTACGATGCGGCCGGCCGCATCGTCGGGGGCCGCCTCCTGGAACTCCCCGAGACGCCCGCCGAAGGCTTCGACCGCGCCCTCACCGAAGCCTTCGCCGACCCCGCGGTGGCCCTGGTGCACGTCCGGGCCGTCGAGTACGGCTGCTTCCACTTCGAGGTCCGCCGACCCTGAACACACCCGACCAGCGGCGAGGGCCCTTGACGGGGGAAACCCGGTCGAGGGCCCTGCCCGAGGAAAGGGGCGGCAGACGAGTCGGGCTGTACGCCGGGTTCTGTGCCCCGGGACCTCGCGGTCGTCGGGGCGACGGCCATCCATCTAGGACCGGCGTTGCCGCCGGCCTCCTGCGGTCTACCCGCGGACTCGGGCGAGCAGCCCTCGAACATCCGCGCAGGGACGCCGAGGCGTCCCCTCTTGACCTTGCTCCGAGTGGGGTTTACCTAGCCGCCTGAGTCACCTCAGGCGCTGGTGGTCTCTTACACCACCGTTTCACCCTTACCGAGGACCGAGGTCCCCGGCGGTCTGTTTTCTGTGGCACTGTCCCGCGGGTCACCCCGGGTGGCCGTTAGCCACCACCCTGCTCTGTGGAGCCCGGACGTTCCTCGGGAAGATCCGAAGATCTCCACGCGGCCGTCCGCCCGGCTCGTCTGCCGTGCCGACCATGCTACCTGCCGACGCGGGCGCGTTCGGCCCCCTCCCGTTCTCCGCCCCGCGGTCGGGGCGGCGGTCCGAAAACCGCCTCTTGACCTTGCCGCAGCGTCAGGGTTTCTACTGGGGCCATGCGTATCGGCGAGATCGCCGCGCTCGTCGGGGTCACCCCCCGGGCCGTGCGGCACTACCACCAGTCGGGGCTGCTGCCCGAGCCCGTGCGACGCGCCAACGGGTACCGGGAGTACGGCGTCCGGGACGCCGTGCTCCTCGCCCGGATCCGGCGACTGACCGAACTGGGCCTCGGGCTCGACGAGGCGCGGGACGCCCTCGCGGACGACGAGGGGCGCGGGCTCGTGGACGTGTTGGAAGGACTGGCGGACGACCTGGCGCGGCAGGAAGCGGTGATCCGGGAACGCAGGGAGCGCCTCGCTCCGCTCCTCGCCGCCGCTCGGGCCGGTCGGCTGCCCGCCGAGGGCCCGGTGTCACCGGAGCTCACGGCGCTGCTCGCGGGGCTCGGCGAGGTGCCAGAGTCACCGATGGCGGCGAAGGACCGGGAGGTCCTCTCCCTGCTGGACACCGTGGTCCCCGAGTCGGAACGGGCCGGTCTGATGGAGCTGATCGGCAAGGTGGCGGCGGACGCCCACGCGGTGTACGCCCTGCTCGACGGCCTCGCCGGCGCGGCGCCCGACGCCCCCGGGGTGGCAGAGGCGGCCCGGGCGATCGCCGCCTGCCTGCCGGACGAGTTGGGCGAGCGGGTGTCGGACGCCGAGCTGGACGACGGTCTCGCCCGGACCGTCTTCGACGAGTTGGCGCCGGCCCAGGCCGCAGCCGTACGGCTCGCGCTGCGGCTGGTCGCGGAACGCGGGGAGGATGCGGGATGAGCACGTCCGACGACGTGACCGGCCCGAGCGACCGTGGCGGCCCGGTCGGCGGGCCCGCCACCGACCGCACGGCGCGCGGCGCGGCCGGTGGGGCGGACCGCCTCGGACGTCCTCTACGGGTCTTGCGGGGGGTCGCGTACGCGGCGCTGCCCGCCGAGGCGGTGCTCGTCGTGTGCCTGGTGGCCGGCGTACGGACACCGGGCATCGTCCTCGGAGCCGTCGAGCTCCTGCTGGTGACGCTGTTCGTCGTCGAAGGGCTCGCCTTCCTGCGGCTCCGCCGCACGGGGCACTCCCCCCGGGAAGCCCTCGGCGTGCTGGTGCCGGAGCCGGTGCTGCGGCTCCTCGCGCACGAGGCGCGGCTCCTGGGCAGCCTGGTGCGGTGGGCCGGGCGGCGGGCACACGGGGTCGAGAGCGCCGACGCGGTGTTCCCGCACGCCCGGGACCAGGCCGCGCTGATGTACGGCTTCGCCTTCGTGTGCGTGGTCGAGACCATCGGCGTGTCGTACATGCTCGCCGACTGGCCCGTCGCACACGCCGTCCTCCTCGTCCTGGACGTCTACACCGTGTTCTTCGTCCTCGGTCTGCACGCCGCCTCGGCGACCCGCCCGCACACGCTCTCCGGAGGCGTCCTCCGCCTGCGCCAGGCCGCGCACGTCGACGTGCGCGTTCCGCTCGACCGGATCGCCACCGTCCGGCGCGAGCCCCTGTTCTCGCACGAGAAGAGGGAGGGCGAGCTGAACCTCGCCGTGGGCTCGCAGACCTCCGTCACGATCGAGCTGGCCGAGCCGGTCGACGCGCCGCGGCTGCTCGGCGCGCCCCGTGCCGTGAGCGTCCTCCGGGTGCACGCCGACGATCCGCAGGCCCTGTACCGGGCGCTCACGCAGGCGCGAACAGCGCCTTGGCCCTCCCCGGGTCCGCCTCGGTCAGCTTGACCCGGAGCCGCTCCCCCAGGGGCAGTTCGGTCTGCCCGCCCGCGATGCGGGCGACGACCGCCGGGTCCTCCAGGTGGACGGTGCCGACGGACGGCTCGCGCTCCTTCACGTCGATGACGTACGCGTCGAAGATCTCCCCGATCCGGTCCTTCAGGAGCGCCGCTTCGACGATGTCGACGCTCTCGCGTTCGACGGTGTTGGCGCGGCGGGCGCCGGTGGCCATCTCCTCGGGGAGGACCGGCAGTGCGGCCCTCACCCACTCGGGCGGCTCGTTCCCGGCCACCGCCGCCACGCACAGTTCGCCCGCGTACCGGTCGACGAGCCGGCGCAGCGGGGCGGTGCAGTGGGTGTACTCGTCGGCGACGGCGGCGTGGACGGCCGGGGTGGGGACGTGGCCGTCGGTGAAGACGGTGTACCCGGCGCCGCGCAGGAGGCTGGTGCACTCCTGGAGGAAGGCGGCCTGACGCGGATCCGTGGGGTCGGCGGAGCGGACGACGTCGGCGTACGAGACGTGGTGCGGCCAGTCGACGCCGAGGGCCCGGGCGGAACGGCGCAGCTGGGCGACGGCACCGTCGGGAGCGGTGGGGAGGGTGCGCAGGATCCCGGTGCCGGCAGCGGTCATGAGGTCGGCGGCGGCCATGCCCGTGAGCAGGGAGACCTGGGCGTTCCAACTCTCGGCGGGGAGCGGTGCCCGGTAGGCGAGGGAGTACGTGTGGTCCCTCTCGACGATCTCCTGCTCGGGGACGTCGAGGGAGATCCCGCCGCGCTCGACCTCAAGGGCTTCGCGGAGCCGGCCGACGGCACGGAGCAGGGCGAGGGACTCCTCCGCCGTGCCGTCGTCGATCCGGCGCTGCACGTCCGCGTAGTCGAACTTGGCCCGGCTGCGGACGAGGGCGCGGCGGACGTCGGTGGCGACGCGACGGCCTTCGGCGTCGAGGTCGATGCGCCAGAGCAGGGCGGGGCGGGGTTCGCCGGGGAGGAGGCTGGCGGTGCCCTCGGAGAGGACGGCCGGATGGAGGGGGACCTTGCCGTCGGGAAAGTAGAGCGTGAGGACGCGACGGTGGGCCTCGGCGTCGATCGCACCGCCGGGGGTGACGAAGGCGGCGACGTCGGCGATGGCGTAGTGGACGCGGTAGCCGCCGTCGGCCCGCCGGGCCAGGTGCATGGCCTGGTCGAGGTCGGTGGAGGTGGGCGGGTCGATGGTGAAGAGCGGGAGGTCGGTGGCGTCGTGCGGCGGGAGCCTGGGCGCCTTCGCGGCGGCTTCGGCTTCGGCGAGGACGGCGGGCGGGAAGTCTCCGGGGACCGCGAGCTCGGTACGGAGTGCGCGCAGGGCGGCCCGCAGCGGAGCCTCGGCTGCGCCGGTCACATGGATGTGGCGGCGGGGCATGGACCGAGCGTAGGGCGCGGAGGGGGTCCCGGCACTTTGTAGGCTGGACGGCCGGGGCCGCACCCCCACCCCCGTACGGACGAAGGAGAACCACCGTGCTCGTGCTGTTGCCGCCCTCCGAAGGCAAGGCCCCCTCGGGGAGCGGGGCGCCGCTCAAGCCGGAGTCGCTGTGCCTGCCGGGGCTCGCGGGGGCGCGGGCGGCGGTGCTGGACGAGTTGGTCGAGCTGTGCGTCGCCGACGAGGAGAAGGCGCGCGAGGTCCTCGGCCTGAGCGAGGGCTTGCGCGGTGAGGTCGCGAAGAACACCGGGCTGCGGACGGCGGGCGCACGCCCGGCCGGGGAGATCTACACGGGCGTGCTGTACGACGCGCTGGGTCTGGCCGGTCTGGACGCGGCGGCCCGCAAGCGGGCGGGGGACTCCCTGCTGGTGTTCTCGGGCCTGTGGGGTGCCGTGAGGGTGACGGACCGGATTCCTTCGTACCGCTGCTCGATGGGGGTCAAGCTGCCGGGGCTCGGTGCGCTCGGCGCGCACTGGCGGGGCGCGATGGCGTCGGTGATGCCGGAGGCCGCCGGGGACGGGCTGGTGCTGGACCTGCGGTCGTCGGCGTACGCCTCGGCGTGGAAGCCGAAGGGGGAGGTGGCGGCCCGGACGGCGACGGTGCGGGTGTTGCACGCGCCGACCCGGAAGGTGGTCAGCCACTTCAACAAGGCGACGAAGGGGCGGATCGTGCGGAGCCTCCTGGAGATGGGTGCGGAGCCGGGGACGCCGGCGGAGTTGGCCGTGGCGCTGCGGGACCTGGGGTACGCGGTGGAGGAGGGCGGCAAGGCGGGGGCCCTGGACGTCCTGGTGGACGAGATCCACTGACCCTTCCCCAGGAGCGTTGCGCGATGCGCAACGCTCGTTGCGGCTGACGCTCGTGATGGGCAGGATGACGCCCATGCCGAGCGTGTTCGACCTTGCCCCGGAGAACCCCTCCGGCCGGTCCTCCGTTCCCGTCATCCCGGTCGTCGTGGTCGAGGCCCCCGACGACGCCGTACCCCTGGCCCGCGCCCTGGTGGCCGGTGGACTGCCGCTGATCGAGGTCACCCTGCGCACCCCGGCGGCGCTCGACGCCGTCCGGGCGATCGCGGCCGAGGTGCCGGAGGCGGTCGTCGGCGCGGGGACCGTGGTCTCGGCGACGGGGGTCGCAGACGCGGTCGCCGCCGGGGCGCGGTTCCTGGTGAGCCCGGGGTGGACCGGACGGTTGCTCGACGCGATGCACCACTCGGGCGTGCCGTTCCTGCCGGGGGTCTCCACGGCCTCCGAGGTGGTGGCCCTCCTCGAACGGGGCGTGACCGACATGAAGTTCTTCCCGGCCGAGGCGGCGGGTGGCGTCCCCTACCTGAAGTCCTTGGCGGGCCCGCTCCCCGGAGCCCGTTTCTGCCCCACGGGCGGCGTCTCCCCCGCCTCGGCCCCCGCCTATCTGTCCCTGCCGAACGTGGGCTGCGTGGGCGGTACGTGGATGCTGCCGCCCGATGCGCTCGCGGCCCGCGACTGGGCCCGGGTGGAGTCCCTCGCGCGCGGGGCCGCGGAACTGCGCCCGTAGTCCGACGGGGCGACAGGGCGACCCCGTACCCGTCGGCGCTCCGGGCCGCCGTGCCCGCCCGCTCCGGTC
>NZ_JBHYMF010000081.1:0-30564 GCF_042742855.1 Streptomyces sp. NPDC058877
TTCTACCAAACACCCCCCTAACCCCCCCCCCCCGGCGGGGCCCCCCCCATTATGGTGGGGCGGGGCCGCCCCCCCCCCCGGCGCCCCCCGCCGCCGACGCCAGCGGACCGCTCGGTCCGAAGGTGAACCCGGTCAGCGAACTGGACGCCCTGACCATGACCGGCATCCCCGAGGAGTCCCGCGGACAGTTCCCCGGCGTTGCCGACCAGCTGAACGGACTCGGTCGACTGAACGAGCTGGGTCAGCTGCGGCAGCTGACCGACCTGGCCGCGCCGGTCGCCGGAGTGCTCCCCGAGATCTCCACCTGATCGACCCGACAGATCCCGTCCCGTGGTCCGGCGTCCGACGGCGCCGGACCTTCTTCGTGTCGCCCCCGGGTTCAGTCCGTGGCGGACTCCTCCCGTACGGGGTGCTTGCTCAGGATCGAGACCCGGTTGAAGGCGTTGATGGCGATCGCCACCCAGATCACCGCCGAGATCTCGTCATCGGTCAGCGACCGGCGGGCATCGGCGTAGGCGCGGTCCTGCGCGCGGGCGTCGGCGGGGTCGGTGGTGGCTTCCGCCAGGCCGAGGGCGGCCCGCTCGCGTTCCGTGAAGAGTTCGGTGTCGCGCCAGGCGGCCAGTACCCCCAAACGGCGGTGCGTCTCGCCCGAGCGCAGGGCGGCCCTGGTGTGCACGTCGAGGCAGTAGGCGCAGCCGTTGATCTGGGACACCCGGACGTTGACGAGCTCCACCAGGATGCGGTCGAGTCCTGCCGCGTCGGCCGTCGCCCGTACGGACCTGGCCGTCTGGAGGAGCGCCCGGTAGGGCTCGGGGCTCTGCTTGTCGACGTAGATCCGTCGCCCGGTCGGGGCTCCTGCCGTGTCGCTCACCGTGCGCTCCTTCCGGGCCGTCGTGGCCTCCGTCCGCGAGGAGTGCGTGTCACCGCCGCAGGGGCTATGATCATCCATTATTGTTGAAAATGGAACTACATTCTGGAGGGGCTTGCCATGAGTATGGCGGAGGTCGAGGTCCTGGCGGCGCGTGACGTTCCTCTGGGTGGGCCCCGGGCGATGACCGTGCGGCGCACGCTCCCGCAGCGCGCCCGCACCCTGATCGGGGCCTGGTGCTTCGCCGACCACTACGGTCCGGACGACGTGGCCGAGTTCGGGGGCATGGACGTCGCGCCCCACCCGCACATCGGACTGCAGACCGTGAGCTGGCTCTTCAGCGGTGAGATCGAGCACCGCGACAGTCTGGGCAGCCACGCCTACGTGCGCCCGGGCGAGCTGAACCTCATGACCGGCGGCCACGGCATCAGCCACACCGAGGTCTCCACCGCGCGCACCACCGTCCTGCACGGCGTGCAACTCTGGGTGGCCCTCCCCGAAGAGCACCGGAACGCGGCCCGCGACTTCCAGCGCCACGTCCCTGGAATCACCCGGATCGACGGGGCGGACATCAGGGTGTTCCTCGGTTCGCTCGCCGGAGACGCCTCGCCCGTGCCCACCTTCACGCCGCTGCTCGGCGCCGAGCTCCTCCTCGACCCCGGCGCGACCGTCACGCTCCGCACCGATCCGGCCTTCGAGCACGGCCTGCTCGTGGACACCGGTGAGGTCCGCATGGCCGGAACGCTCCTGCATCCGGCCGAGTTGGGCTACGCGGGTGCCGGGCCCGACGCGCTGACCCTGGTGAACGAATCGGACGTCCCCGCCCGTGCGGTCCTCCTCGGCGGCGCCCCGTTCGAAGAGGAGATCGTGATGTGGTGGAACTTCATCGGCCGCAGCCACGAGGACATCGCCGAGGCCCGCGAGGAGTGGGAGAAGGCCTCCGACCGCTTCGGCACGGTCGACGGCCACCCCGGCGACCGGCTTCCCGCCCCCGCCCTGCCCAACGCCCGGATCGCACCCCGGAAGAACCCGGTGCCGCGCGCGGACGCCGCACGCGGCTGAGGTGCGTTCCCTCCCGCCGCCCATCCGACCCACCCGAAAGGCATTCCCGTGAACGAGCAGGCCACCACCCCCGTCGTCCGGCGCGTGGACGCCCGGCACCGCTACGAGATCCTCGTCGACGACCAGCGCGCGGGCCTGACGGCCTATCGCGACCGCGAGGACCGTCGTGTCTTCTTCCACACCGAGATCGACGACGCCCATGCGGGTCAGGGCCTCGCCGCGGTCCTCGTCGCACAGGCCCTCGCCGACGTCCGCGCCTCCGGGATGCGGATCGTCCCCGTCTGCCCCTACGTGGCGAAGTTCCTGAAGAAGCACGGGGAATTCGCCGACGTCACCGACCCGGTGACCCCTGAGGTCCTGCAGTGGCTGGACGGGCAGCTCGGACGCTGACCCCGCTCGTCGAACGGTGTCCGGACGCGCACTCCGCCCGACGGGCCGGTGGTGAGCCCTCGGTTCCGTCGACCTCCCGATGCGTGGCCCGCGGAGTGGCCGGGCCGGGGGAGGCCTCCGCGGTGCTGGCCGAAGGGTGATCGATTGGCCAGAACCCGTCTGATCATCGGGATAAACGTCAATTCAAACAAGATCACCGCATGGAGGTAATGCACGCGGACTCCTCGGGCGGGACGGGCCCGGCGGCCGTTACGGTTCCCCGGGATCTGGGCCGATTCTCAGATCTCCGCGCCTTCCGTCTTCTTCCAACGGCTTTGGCGCGGTGCTGCGTGCCGAACGCCGTCCCCACGAAGGAGAGCCCGCCCGATGACCGTTGACGACCGCCCGGACGAACGGCTTGAGCCGCCCCGGCAGTCCAGTCTCAGCACCGCTGCCGCACGCAAGCTCGCCACCACGACCAAGTCCGCCCCGCAGATGCAGGAGATCTCCTCCCGCTGGCTGTTGCGGATGCTTCCCTGGGTCGAGGCCAAGGGCGGCGCCTACCGGGTCAACCGCCGCTTGAGCTACACCGTCGGCGACGGCCGCATCGAGTTCGTCCAGGACGGCCCCCGGGTCAGGGTGATCCCCCGGGAGCTCGGCGAACTGGCCCTGCTGCGCGGCTTCGAGGACGTCGACGTGTTGGGCGCGCTCGCCGATCGCTGCGTCCAGCGGGACTTCCGGGCCGGCGAGGTGCTCGTCGAACGCGGGACGCCCGCCGACCGGATCCATCTGATCGCCCGCGGCCGGATCAACCAGACCTCCGTCGGCACGTACGGCGACGAGCTCGCCGTCGCCGTCCTCGCCGACGGCGACCGCTTCGGCGAGGACGCACTCCTGGACTCCGAAGCCGACTGGGACCACACTGCGACCGCCGAGACCTCCGGCACCCTGCTCACGCTCTCCCGGGCCGACTTCGCCGCCGTCCTCGCCTCGGCGCCGGCCCTGCAGGCCCATGTCCGCGGCTTCAGCGCGCTGCCCCGCCAGCGGCAGAACAAGTACGGCGAGGCCGAGATCGCGATGTCCGCCGGTCATCACGGCGAGGTCGGCATTCCGGGCGCCTTCGTCGACTACGAGCTCAAGCCGCGCGAGTACGAACTCTCCGTGGCCCAGACCGTCCTCAAGGTGCACACCCGGGTCGCCGACCTCTACAACGGGCCGATGAACCAGACGGAGGAGCAGCTCAGGCTCACCGTCGAAGCGCTGCGCGAGCGCCAGGAGCACGAGCTCGTCAACAACCCCGAGTTCGGGCTGCTCCCCAACGCCGACTTCAAGCAGCGGATCCAGCCGCACTCCGGTCCGCCCACCCCGGACGACCTCGACGAGCTGCTCTGTCGCCGCCGCGGGACCAAGCTCTTCCTCGCCCACCCCCGGACCATCGCCGCGATCGGGCGCGAGTGGAACGCCGCCGGGCTCTACCCCGACACGATCGAGCTCGACGGGCACCGGGTCCCGGCCTGGCGCGGGGTCCCGATCCTGCCCTGCAACAAGATCCCCATCAGCAGGGAGAACACCAGCTCCATCCTCGCCATGCGCCTCGGCGAGGACAACCAGGGAGTCATCGGTCTGCGCCAGACCGGCTTGCCCGAGGAGTACGAGCCGGGCCTCTCGGTGCGGTTCACGGGCATCAGCGAGCAGGCGATCATGTCGTACCTCGTCACCACGTACTACTCCGCCGCCATCCTGGTTCCGAACGCCCTCGGCGTCCTGGAGAACGTGCAGATCGCACGCAGGCGCGGCTAGGGGCCCCGCCGCACTCCCCGCTCCCCGGCGGGCGCACGACGACGGCCACGGCACCTCGCGGCGCGGTCGCACCGCCGAGGGCCTTCGACGCCAGGGCCCTCCTCCGTCGTGTCGTGCACCGCACCCGACGTCGTGTCGATGCACTGCGGAGGTCGGGACGACCGGGGGCGTGCTGCGAACGCCACTCCCCTCCCGAATCCCGCGCCCCCTGCCGATGCCCCGGAACCCGGGGCGACCCCACCCAACCCTCCAAGGAGTCGCGGATGCCCGATGCCGGGCTTTCCCCCCTTCGATCCAGCCTGCCCGGCGCGGCGGCCCGGCTCGGGGCCCAGGTCCTCGCCGCCGCCGAAGCCCATGCCGAGGCCGAAGCCCTCGCCCCGGTGCGGCCACCGGCCGTTCCCCCCGATGCCCCCGCGCCCCTCGGCGCCGACGCTCCCACCGGCGTCCGGCCCGAGTGGGCGCGGGTCCTGCGCGGTCCCACCGGCCTCGGCACGGCGGGACTGTCCCTGACCCCGCGGGAGGAGCCCCCGGCGGCCCCCCGTCAGCCGCCCGCGGACGCCCTGGTGATTCCGGGCCTCTACTGGCACCCCGTTCCCGAACCGGACCCGGTGCGGGTGGACGAGGTCAGCCGCCGGATCAAGTCCTGGGCGGTCGACGAGGTGAGGCTCTACCCCGACGACTGGGAGGGCGAGTTCGACGGGTTCTCCGTCGGGCGCTACATGGTGGCCTGCCACCCGGACGCGCCGACCGTCGACCACCTCATGGTCGCCACCCGCCTGATGGTGGCCGAGAACGCGGTCGACGACTGTTACTGCGAGGACCACGGGGGCTCGCCCATCGGTCTGGGCGGGCGGCTCCTCCTCGCGCACACCGCCCTGGACGCCCTCCACTCGACGGCGGAGTACCAGCCGGCGTGGGCGGAGTCGCTCCACGCGGACGCACCCCGGCGCGCCTACCGCTCCGCCATGGAGTACTTCGTCCGGCAGGCGTCCCCCTCCCAGGCCGACCGGTTCCGGCACGACATGGCCCGATTGCACCTGGGCTACCTCGCCGAGGCCGCATGGGCCGAGACGGACCACGTCCCGGAGGTGTGGGAGTACCTGGCGATGCGCCAGTTCAACAACTTCCGCCCCTGCCCGACCATCACCGACACCGTCGGCGGCTACGAACTCCCCGCCGATCTGCACGCCCGACCGGACATGCAGCGGGTGCTGGCGCTCGCCGGCAACGCCAGCACCATCGTCAACGACCTGTACTCGTACACCAAGGAACTCGCCGGTCCCGGGCGGCACATGAACCTGCCCGTGGTGCTGGCGGATCGGGAGTCCCTCTCGGAGAGGGACGCCTATCTGAAGGCGATCGAGGTCCACAACGACCTCATGCGCGACTTCGAGGCCGCGTCCGCCGAACTGGCCGCGGCCTGCCCCGTCCCGAACGTGCTCCGCTTCCTGAGGGGAGTGGCCGTGTGGGTCGACGGCAACCACTACTGGCACCAGACCAACACCTACCGCTACGGCCTGCCCGATTTCTGGTAAGAACGGATTCATCTGTGACCAACACCGAGCTCCTCACCCCCAACGGCGCCTCCGCGTTCGTCCCCGCACCGGCGACGCCGTACCAGGGGGACATCGCCCGTTACTGGAACGCCGAGGCGAGGCCCGTGAACCTGCGCCTCGGCGACGTGGACGGGCTGTACCACCACCACTACGGCATCGGTGCCGTCGACCACGCCGCCCTCGGCGACGTCGAGGACAGCACGTACGAGAAGAAGCTGATCGCGGAGCTGCACCGGCTGGAGTCGGCGCAGGCCGAGGTCCTCCTGGACCACCTCGGGGCGGTCGGGCGCGGGGACACCCTGGTCGACGCCGGCTGTGGCCGGGGCGGCTCCAGCGTCATGGCCCACCAGCGCTTCGGCTGCACGGTCGAGGGGGTCACCCTCTCCTCCGCGCAGGCCGAGTTCGGCAACAGGCGCGCGAAGGAGCTGGGGATCGAGGACCACGTGCGCGCACGGGTCTGCAACATGCTCGACACGCCCTTCGAGAAGGGCAGCGTCACGGCCTCGTGGAACAACGAGTCGAGCATGTACGTCGACCTGGACGACCTCTTCGCCGAGCACTCCCGGTTCCTGAAGGTCGGCGGCCGGTACGTGACCATCACCGGCTGCTGGAACCCGAAGTACGGCCAGCCCTCGAAGTGGGTCTCCCAGATCAACGCGCACTTCGAGTGCAACATCCACTCCCGTCGCGAGTACCTGCGGGCGATGGCCGACAACCGCCTGGTCCCGCAGGCCGTCGTCGATCTGACGCCGGACACCCTGCCCTACTGGGAGCTGCGGGCCACGTCCTCGTTGGTCACCGGCATCGAGGAGGCGTTCATCGAGTCGTACAAGGACGGCTCCTTCCAGTACGTCCTGATCGCCGCCGACCGGGTCTGACGCACACCGGTCGCCGTCGAGGGGCGGGGTCCGTCCCCCGACGGTCCCCGCCCCTCGGATCATGCGGCCGGAGCGGTCGCCTTCTCCGCCGTCGGCGCGGTCACCGGCTCGACGCGGGGCGCCCGGGCGGCCCGCAGGCCGAAGCGGGCGATGACGGCGACCAGGGCGAAGGCGGTGGCGCCGACCCAGAAGGTGAGGGTGAACCCGGACTCGGCGGGCAGGGCGGGGACCCCGGCGGGCAGGTGCTCGATCGTCCGCGAGGCCAGGATCGTGGTGACGACGGCGCTGCCGATCGCACTGCCGGTGGAGCGGGAGATGGAGTTGATGCCGTTGGCGATGCCGCTCTGGTGGTGCGGGACGCTCGCCATGATGACGGCGGGCATGGCCGCGTACCCGAAGCTGACGGCCGCGCCGACGATCACTCCGGCGCTGATCACCGATGCGGTGTGGCCGTGGTCGAGGGCGAGCCAGCCGAAGCCGACGGCGCCGAGGCCGGCGGCCAGGGCGAGCGCCGTGCGGGGGCCGCGGTGCCGGACGATCAGGCCGCCGATCGGGGAGGCGAGCAGGGAGACGATCGCACCGGGGAGCAGGAACTCCACGGAGGCCCGCAGGACGGAGGCGTCGAAGCCGTAGCCGGTGAGGGCCTCGGGCATCTGGACGAGGTAGGAGACCCCGAGGAAGTTCGCGAACATGCCGAAGCCGACGAGGACACCGGCCGCATTGGCCATGAGCACCGGGCGGTGCACGAACATCCGCATGTCGACGAGGGGCTCGCGGACCTTCAGCTCGGTGAGGACCCAGACGACGGCCATGACGGCCGCGCCCGCGAAGCTGCCCAGGGTGCGGCCGGAGGTCCAGCCCCACTCGTGGCCCTGCGAGATCGGGAGCAGGAGCAGCAGCAGGGTGATGCCGAGTGTCAGCGCGCCGAGGAGGTCGGTTCGACCGCCGGTCTTCAGTCGGGTCGCGGGGACCAGGAGGACGACGGCGAGCAGGGCGAGGGCGGCGAAGCCGGTCGCCATCCAGAAGGCGCTGCGGTAGTCGGCGTCGGAGCCGGAGGTGAGCAGGCCCGTGGCGACGAGCGCGAGGCCGCTGCCGAAGGCCAGGGTGCCGCTGACGAGGGACATCGCGCCGGGCAGCTTCTGCGGGCGGACCTCCTCGCGCAGCACGGAGAGCGCCAGCGGGAAGATCGCGGTGGCGGCGCCCTGGAGGACCCGGCCCAGGATCAGCAGGGGGAGCGAGGTCGCCAGGGCCGCGACGACCGAGCCGGCGACCATGACGCCGAGGACGGCGACCAGGGTGGGCTTCTTGCCGTGCTGGTCGCCGAAGCGGCCGAGCAGTGGGGTGAAGACGGCGGCGGAGAGCAGCGTGGCGGTGGTCACCCAGCTCACGTTCGCGGTCGTCGTGCCCAGGTCGGCGCGGATGAGGCCGAGGATCGGGACCGGCAGGGTCTGCATCATCGACACGACCATGGCGGCGAGGCTCAGTGCGAAGACGACGAGCGTCTCGCGCCGGGGATCGGCTGCGGGCTGGGGGTTCTCGTGACTCATGGGTGGATGCCTTCTCGGTGCTTCATGGCGTGGATGTTTGACTTCATCAAGTAATGCGATGACGTTAGGCCGGGAAGCTTGAGATGGTCAAGTAAATGCTTGAGGTCCTTAAGTAAACAATTGATAATGTCAAGGATCCTGAGTAGGGTCGACCCATGAGCGCGACGACCCCCGAGACGCCCACCAAACTCCAGCTGCTGGAGCTCCTCGCAGCCATCGGCACGGCCCAGTGGCGCGACTTCGCCGCGGCTGCGGCCCACCACGGACTCACGTCCACCCAGGCCAAGGTCCTCGCCCAGCTGAACGGCCCCCTGCCGATGCGCGCGCTCGCCACCCTGCTGGTCTGCGACGCCTCCAACGTCACCGGGATCGTGGACCGACTGGAGGGACGCGGCCTCGTGCGCCGCGAGCCCGACGCCTCCGACCGGCGCGTCAAGAACGTCGTGGCGACGGACGAGGGTCGGGAAGTCATCCGGCGGGTCCGCGAGGAGATGCAGACGACCCACGGCGCGCTGGACACCCTCGGCGCGGAGGACAGCGCGACCCTGTACGCCCTGCTCGCCCGGCTGCGCCCGGGCATGGAAAAGGACGCCTGAGGGGCGGGGCCCACCCAGACGTCCGTGCCGCCGGTTCAGCTCCGGCGCTCCCCGAAGGCCTCCAAGATGTGCTCGGCGGCCAGGGTCGCCGTCAGCCGACCGTCCCTGACCTGCTGCTCCAGGGCGGGAGCCAGGTCCCGCACCGCCGGGTCGCCGTGCAGCCGGCGCAGCAACTCGTCGCGGACCATCGTCCAGGTCCAGTCGACCTGCTGGTCCTGCCGCTTGGCCGTCAGACGGCCGGTCGAGTCGAGCAGGGCGCGGTGCTGTTGCAGTCGGCCCCAGACCTCGTCCAGCCCCGCCGACTCCCGTGCGCTGCAGCTGAGGACCGGTGGCGTCCAGAACGCCTCGGCGCCGTGCATCAGTCGCAGCGCACCCGCCAGCTCGCGCGCGGCGGCGCGGGCATCGCGCTCGTGCGGGCCGTCCGCCTTGTTCACGGCGACCACGTCGGCCAGTTCCAGGACGCCCTTCTTGATGCCCTGGAGCTGATCGCCCGTACGGGCCAGGGTGAGCAGCAGGAAGGAGTCGACCATGTCGGCCACGGCGGTCTCCGACTGGCCCACGCCCACCGTTTCCACCAGCACCACGTCGTAGCCGGCGGCCTCCAGGACGACCATCGACTCACGGGTCGCCTTGGCGACCCCGCCCAGGGTGCCGGCGCTGGGGGAGGGGCGGACGAAGGCCGCCGGGTCGACGGCCAGCCGCTCCATCCGGGTCTTGTCGCCGAGGATCGAGCCGCCCGTACGGGTCGACGAGGGGTCGACGGCGAGCACGGCCACCCGGTGGCCGAGCCCGGTCAACATCGTCCCGAACGCATCGATGAAGGTCGACTTGCCGACGCCGGGCACCCCGCTGATCCCGATCCGCACGGCCTTCCCGCTGCGCGGCAGGAGCTCGGTGAGGAGCTCCTGCGCGAGCACCCGGTGCTGGGGGCGGGTCGACTCGACGAGGGTGATCGCCCGCGCGATCACCGCACGCTTCCCGTCGAGCACGCCCTTCACATAGGCGTCGAGACCGATCACAGGTCGTGCCCGAGGTCCGTCGCGAGCCGTGTCACCAGGTCGTGGGCAGCGTCCGGGATCACCGTCCCCGGCGGGAACACGGCTGCCGCCCCCATCTCCAGGAGCGTCGCCACGTCCTGCGGCGGAATGACGCCGCCGACCACGATCATGATGTCCTCGCGGCCCTCCGCCGCCAGCTCCTCGCGGAGCGCCGGCACGAGAGTGAGGTGCCCCGCGGCGAGCGAGGAGACCCCGACGATGTGCACGTCGGCCTCGACGGCCTGGCGGGCCACCTCGGCGGGGGTCTGGAACAGCGGGCCGACGTCCACGTCGAAGCCCAGGTCGGCGAAGGCGGTGGCGATCACCTTCTGCCCGCGGTCGTGCCCGTCCTGACCCATCTTGGCGACCAGGATGCGCGGCCGGCGCCCTTCGGCCTCGCCGAAGGCGTCGACCAGGCTCCGGGTGCGCTCGACGGACGGGGACTCGCCGGCTTCGTTGCGGTACACACCGGAGATCGTACGGATCTGGCCGGCGTGCCGGCCGTAGACCTTCTCCAGGGCGTCCGAGATCTCGCCGACGGTGGCCTTCGCCCGGGCCGCGCGCACGGCGAGTTCCAAGAGGTTGCCGTCGCCGCCGGCGGCCCGGGTGAGGGCGTCGAGCGCGTCCCGGCAGGCGGTCTCGTCACGTTCCTCGCGCAGCCGCCGCAGCTTGGCGATCTGCTGCGCGCGGACGGAGGAGTTGTCGACCTTGAGGACGTCGATCTGCTCGTCGGAGGCGACCCGGTACTTGTTCACGCCGATCACCGGCTGGCGTCCGGAGTCGATCCGTGCCTGGGTGCGGGCCGCGGCCTCTTCCACGCGCAGCTTGGGGATGCCGGCGTCGATCGCCTTGGCCATGCCGCCGGCCTGCTCGACCTCCTGGATGTGCTGCCAGGCGCGGCGGGCCAGGTCGTAGGTGAGCCTCTCGACGTAGGCGCTACCGCCCCACGGGTCGATGGTCCGACAGGTGCCCGACTCCTGCTGGATGAGCAGCTGGGTGTTGCGGGCGATCCGGGCGGAGAAGTCCGTCGGCAGCGCGAGGGCCTCGTCGAGGGCGTTGGTGTGCAGCGACTGGGTGTGGCCCTGGGTCGCGGCCATGGCCTCCACACAGGTCCGCGTGACGTTGTTGAAGACGTCCTGTGCGGTCAGCGACCAACCGGAGGTCTGCGAATGGGTCCGCAGGGAGAGCGACTTGGCGTTCTGCGGATCGAACTGCCGGACCAGCTTGGCCCAGAGGAGCCTGGCCGCGCGCAGTTTGGCGATCTCCATGAAGAAGTTCATGCCGATCGCCCAGAAGAACGACAGTCGCGGGGCGAAGGCGTCCACGTCGAGCCCGGCCGCCCGACCGGCGCGGATGTACTCGACGCCGTCGGCGAGCGTGTACGCCAGCTCCAGGTCGGCCGTCGCGCCCGCCTCCTGGATGTGGTAGCCCGAGATGGAGATGGAGTTGTAGCGCGGCATCCGCTGCGAGGTGTAGGCGAAGATGTCGGAGATGATCCGCATCGAAGGCCCCGGCGGATAGATGTACGTGTTGCGGACCATGAACTCCTTGAGGATGTCGTTCTGGATGGTCCCGGCCAGCTTCTCGGGCGGCACGCCCTGTTCTTCGGCGGCCACGATGTACAGCGCGAGGACCGGAAGGACGGCGCCGTTCATCGTCATCGACACCGTCATCTTGTCCAGCGGGATGCCGTCGAACAGCTGGCGCATGTCGTAGATCGAGTCGATGGCCACGCCCGCCATGCCGACGTCGCCGGTGACGCGCGGGTGGTCGCTGTCGTAACCGCGGTGCGTCGGCAGGTCGAAGGCGACCGAGAGGCCCTTCTGGCCGGCTGCGAGGTTGCGCCGGTAGAAGGCGTTCGACTCCTCGGCCGTGGAGAAGCCCGCGTACTGGCGGATCGTCCAGGGCTGGTTGACGTACATCGTCGGGTACGGGCCGCGCAGGTACGGGGCCATGCCCGGGAAGGTGGCGAGGAAGTCCAGGCCCTCCAGGTCCTGCCCGGTGTAGAGCGGCTTGACGGCGATGCCCTCCGGGGTTTCCCACAGCAGGTCGTCACCGCCCGCGGCCTTCTTGACGGCCGAGCGCCACTCCTCGGGTCCGCCGCCGGCGGTCGGCGCCCCGAGCTCGATCCCGGAGAAGTCGGGGATGGACATCAGGACACTCCCATGCGGTCGAGGGCGGTGGAGAGCAGGGCGACGGCGTCGCAACCGGCGAAGACGTAGGCGTCGACGCCGGAGTACGCCCCGGGGCGCCCGGCGAGGAGGACGTGCTCGGCCCCGGCTGCCCGCAGCTCGGCCGCAGCGGCCTCCGCCCCCTCCGCGTAGAGCGCGTCGCTGGAGCAGAGACAGGCCTCGCTGGCGCCGCTCTCCTCGAACGTGCCCTCGGCGACGGCCTCGATGCCGCCGGCCTGGAAGAGGTTGGTGGCGAAGGCGAGCCGGGCGGAGTGCGCCGCCGCCGGGCCGAGCGCGGCCAGGTAGACGCGGGGGCGGGCGCCGGTCACCGCGAGGTGGGCGTCGGAGCGGGCGCGCAGCGCCTCGTACGCCTCGTCCCGGCGGACGCGGGGGAGTCCTCCGGTGGGCGGTTCGGGGGCGGGCGCCCGGTCGACGGGCTTCTCGGCGAGGTGCGGGAACTCGCTGACGCCGGTGATCGGTTCGCGGCGGGTGGCGAGCTTGGCGCTGCGCGCGGACCAGGTCGCGGCGAGCCGCTCGCCGACGAGGCCGGAGCGGAGCGCCGCCTCCTGGCCCCCGGCACGCTCGATTTCCTGGAAGAACTGCCAGGCGGCGTGGGCGAGTTCGTCCGTGAGGCGTTCCACGTACCAGGAACCCCCGGCCGGGTCGATCACCCGGGACAGATGGGATTCCTCGATGAGGATGGTGGAGGTGTTGCGGGCGATCCGGCGCGCGAAGGCGTCGGGCAGGCCGAGTGCCTCGTCGAAGGGGAGCACGGTGACGCCGTCGGCGCCTCCCACCCCGGCGGCGAGCGTCGCCACCGTCGTGCGCAGCATGTTCACCCAGGGGTCGCGGCGCGTCATCATCACCGGCGAGGTCACGGCGTGCTGGCGCTGTGCGCCCGCTTCGGGGGCGCCGCAGGCCTCGGCCACCCGTGCCCAGAGCCGGCGCGCGGCGCGCAGCTTGGCGATCGTCAGGAACTGGTCGGCGGTCGCCGCGTAGCGGAACTCCAGCTGGCCGCACGCCTCGGTGACGGACAGTCCGGCGCCGGTCAGACCGCGCAGGTAGGCGACGCCGGTGGCGAGCGAGCAGCCCAGTTCCTGCGCGGCCGAGCCGCCGGCCTCGTGGTAGGGCAGGACGTCCACGGTCAGTGCCCGCAGCCCCGGGTGGCGGTCGGCGCAGCGGCGTGCGAGACCGGTGACGGACGCGAGGTCGTAGGACGGGCGGCCGGTGCGGGCCTCGTGGCCCAGTGGGTCTGCACCCAGGTTGCCCCGGGCCGCGTCAGCGGCGACGCCCCGCTCCTCGTACAGCTGGAAGAGCCGTTCGGCGGCTGCTTCCGTCTCCTCGCCGGCGTCGAGGGCGACGGGGGCGAGGTCGAGGTAGACGCCGTCGAGGACGGTGCCCAGCGCGGAGACCGGGATGCCGGTGCCGCCGACGCCCAGCCAGAGGGAGGTGACGCCGTTCTCCAGGTCGGAGAGGATCGCCTCGCCGTCGGGGGTGACATGGCGCTGGCGCACGTCCCAGCCGGAGGTGGTGTTGCCCTCGGCCCGTCCGCCCCGTACGAAGGGGGCGAAGCCGGGGAGCCCGGCCGCGGGGGCGGTGTCGCGCGCGGTGTAGAGCGGGCGCGTGGTGAGGTTGTCCTCCAGCACGGTGGACAGGGCGTCCTCGGCGGCGTCGCCGGAGACCTCCTTGCCCGACTTGCGCAGGACACCTGCCACGAGGTGTTGCCACTGTTCGTGTGGCGCGTCTGGGAATTCGGACGCCAGGGAAAGCCCGTCGTCAGGGAGGACCGTCATGCTCGGATGCTAGGTGAGATCAACAAAGGAGCAGGAGGGCGTACGACTGTGACCTTCTTCTCTTCGCGCGAGTTGAATAGGTTAGGCTTACCTAAGTTCAGCTCGGTTCCTTCCTCGTCCTCCCGGGAGCACCCGCATGCGACCCCACACGATCCGGGCCCCACGGCCCACCCCCGCCGAACGCGTCCTGTCGATCCTGACCGCGGCCCGCTCCATGACCGTCGTCACCGACGGACTCCGGCGCGAGGCGCACCGCCCGGACGCCATCGGACCGATGGGGCACATCCACCTCCACGACCCCGCGGAGGACTGCCCCGGCGCGGGAACCGCGCGCATCCCCGTCCGCCTGGAACTCACCGACATCGCCCCCGCCCCGGTGCGCCGACGCCTGCGCGCCCGCGTCACCCTGACGGGCCTGCTCTCCGCCCCGTACGTCGAGGAAGCCGCCACCAGCATCTGCATGGAGTTCGGTCAAGCGCTCCTCGAAGACGACGAAGGACGGGTGTTCGTCGGCCTCGAAGAGATCCGGGGCGCGGAGCCCGACCCCCTGGCCCTCCACGAGGCGGGCGCGCTCACCCATCTGACCGACCGGCACGCCGAACTCGTCCCCCTGCTGCTGCGCCTCGTCCGACCGCGCCCCGCCCGGGACACCGTCCGCGTCCTGCCCCTCGCCCTCGACCGGTACGGAATCACCCTGCGCCTCGAACACCGCACCGGGCGCCACCAGGACGTCCGGCTGCCCTTCGCCGCCCCCCTCACCCACATCGACCAGGCCGGCCCCCGCATCAGGGCCCTCCTCGCCGCGGCACGCCGCGCTTCCCACCTGCCGGTCTGAGACCCGGCCCGACCGACGGGTCGAGATGCCGGAGCGCCGGGCCGGGCGAAGAATGGATGGGACCGGCCCGCACGACGTCGGTGCCGCAACAGCTCGGGGACCTCCCTACCCGGACACGAACGCCATGAACGCAGGAAGCCCGGCCTCGGGCCGGTCCGTACCCGCCGGAGGCGTCCTCCACCGACTCGGCCACTGGTGCGCCCGCCACTTCATCGTCGTCATCGCCCTGTGGCTGGCGGCCGTCGCGGGACTCCAGATCGCCGACCGTGCCGTCGGCGGGCAGTTCTCCGACGACTTCGTGCTGCCCGGCGTACAGTCGGCCGAAGGGCTCGGCGTCCTGAAGGCGCACGACCCCGCTGCCGGAGGATACGGGGCCCAGATCGTCCTCAACCGCCCCTCCGGGCCCCTGACCCAAGAGGCCTCCGCGGTCAACTCCACCGTTGCCAACCTGCAGAAGCTGCCCGACGTCCTCAGCGCCCAGAACCCCCTCCCGCCGCCCGGCACCACCCCGCCCGCGCTCCCGGCCGGGACGCCCAACACCGGCCCGCTCTCCACCGACGGGAAGACCGCGTACATCACCGTCCGCTTCAGCGTGCCGCCCTCCACCCTCGGCAGTGACTACCTCAACGGCGTCGACACCGCGGTACAGCCGCTCCGGGACGCCGGCGTCACCGTCGAGTACGGCGGAAGCCTCGGGGAACTCGCCCGTCCCCAGGCCGACGACCGCAGCAGCGAAGCCATCGGCTTCGCCGTCGCGATCCTCGTCCTCCTCGTCGGCTTCGGCAGCGTCATCGGAGCCGTCCTCCCCCTGATCACCGCACTCCTCGGCGCGATCTGCGGACTCGGCATCCTCGGCCTCGTGGCCGCCGCCTTCACCTTCGCCACCGTCTCACCCACCCTGGCCACCATGATCGGCCTGGGCGTCGGCATCGACTACGCCCTGTTCCTCATCACCCGTCACCGCCAGAACCTCATGAACGGCCACGATCCCGCCGAAGCGGCCGCCTTCGCGACCGCCACCAGCGGCCGTGCCGTCCTCGTCTCCGGATGCACCGTCATCATCGCCCTCTCCGGACTGTGGGTCTCCGGAATCACCTTCATCGGCAAACTCGGCCTCGCCGCCGCCTTCACGGTCATCACCGCCGTGCTCGCCGCGCTCACCCTCGTCCCGGCCATGCTCGGACTCGTCGGCCGCCGCATCGACCGCTACCACCTGCGCAAGCCCGTGGCCGAGACCGACGCGAAGCCGGGGGAGCCCGCGCACGGCACCTGGCACCGGTACGCCCAGCGCGTCGAACGACGCCCCTGGCGGTTCCTGACCGGCGGCGTCCTCATCCTCCTCGTGCTGGCGTTCCCCCTGCTCTTCATCCAACTCGGCCACATCGGAGACGGCGCCGACCCCGAGTCCTTCACCGACCGGAGGGCGTACGACCTGATCTCCGAGGCCTTCGGTCCCGGCGCGAACGGGCCGCTCACCCTCGTCGTGGACCAGACGGCGGTCCCCGACGCCGACCGGGCCGCACTCGGCACCGCACTCCAACAGGCACTGGCCAAGGTCCCCGACGCCGCCTACATCACCCCGCTCCAGACCACCCCCGACGGAGACGTGCTCATCGGCACCGCCTACTCGGTTGCCTCCCCGCAGGACGAGAAGACGACCGAGCTGACCAACCACCTGGTCGACGAGGTCCTCCCGCAGGCCGTGACCGGCACCGACGCCCAGACCTACGTCACCGGCACCACGGCGGCCCAGGTCGACTTCCTCGACATCGTCTCCAGCCGACTCCCGCTGATCATCGCCGTCGTGGTGGGCCTCGCCTTCCTGGTCATCCTCGTCGTCTTCCGGGGCCTCCTGGTCGCGGTGAAGGCGGCCGTGCTCAACGTGCTCTCCATCGCCGCCTCGTACGGAGTGCTCGTGGCCGTCTTCCAGTGGGGCTGGGGCGGGCCCGCACTCGGGGTCTCCGGCAAGGTGCCCATCGAGAGCTACGTGCCGATGATGATGTTCGCCATCGTCTTCGGACTGAGCATGGACTACGAGATCTTCCTGCTGTCCCGGGTCCGCGAGGCCTGGCTGCGCACCGGCGACCCCAAGGGCAGCGTGGCGCACGCCCTGGAGATCACCGCCCGGGTCATCAGCTGCGCCGCACTGATCATGGTCAGCGTCTTCGCCGCCTTCATCATCTCGGACAACATCGTCGTCAAGATGCTGGGCCTCGGCCTCGCCGCCAGCGTCCTCATCGACGCCACCGTGGTGCGCCTGCTGCTGGTGCCCGCCGTGATGACCCTGCTCGGCCGTCACGCCTGGTGGACGCCGGGCTGGTTGGACCGGATCCTGCCGCACCTGGACACCGAGGGCGAAGGTGAGCTCCAAGCCGCGGAGAAGCCGTAGGCAAAGCCCTCCGTGGACGGTGCGCGGCCCTGACCTCGGAGGCCATCATGGCTCCATGAAGACGCTTGCCGAAGCGGACGCCCTGGCCGCCCGCGCGCACGCCGGTCAGGTGGACAAGACCGGTGTCCCCTACGTCGCACACGTCCGTGCGGTCGCCGCGGGACTGGAGGCGTTGGGCCGCCCCCACCTCGCCATGGCCGGTCTGTTGCACGACGTCATCGAGGACACCGACTGGACGGCGGAGGGACTGCGTGCCGCCGGAGTCCCCGACGAGGTCGTCGCCCTCGTCGAAGCCGTCACCCACCGGCCGGACACGGCCTATGAGGAAGGGCTCCGCCGGATCGCGGAGGACCCCGGGGCCACCCTGGTGAAGATCGCCGACAACGCGCACAACAGCCGCACCGACCGGGCCGCCGCACTGCCGCCCGCCCAACGGGAACGGCTCGCCGCCAAGTACCGTGCCGCCCGGGAGATCCTCTGGCCGGCGGCCGACCCCGACGACATCAGGGCGATCCTGAGGGTGGTCAACCCCGACCTGCTCGCCGAAGCGGCGAAGACGACCTGACCGGTGGCACCCGGCCGGACGACCGGGGCCTTCGCCCGGACGACGGGGGCCTTCGACGCCCCATGCGGTTGCCTTTGAGTTGCGGAGATCGTTGCCCCGCGTGTGCCGGGGTGGGGCGCGGGCCAGCGGGTGCGGATCGGAATCCTGACGAAGGCGTTCATCGCCGAGTCGGCGGACGCGGCGATAGCCAAGCGCGACCGGGCCGAGCGGCGCCTGGTGCGTGGTGGCGGGGACCACGGCTCCTCGCCCTGGACGGCACCCAGTTCGATCTTCCGGACGGCATATGTCCGTTCGTGGCGCGACCGGGCAAGGAGGTCCGGTTCCGCCGCCGCGGCATCCCGCTTCAGCGTGGAGCGACCGCCACCGAGCTCACCCGCTCCTTCACCGAGGCCGGGCGGGAGGCACGTGCACACCTCGTGCCGGCCCGACGCGGCCGGGGCTGCCCACGTGCGATCAAGAAGCCGAACCGCTGGCCCGTGCCGAGGACCCGCGCCAGACGCGACACGGTCCAGCCCGGCTACGGGGCTCATCACCAGACCACGAAGCCGAAGAGCAACCGCCGGGTCGGAAGACCGGTACTCAGGGGAACCCGAGCCCCGTCGCCGCCATGGGCACCTACGCCAGCCCCTTCGGCTCGCATCCGCTCACTGCTCGGCAGCCTCCTCGGTCCAAACTCCTGTCGGGTGCTCGTCGACCGGAAGCCACAAGCTGGGCTGTACACGGCAGCCCGGACTGGCCTGCTCGTCCGACGGCCAGCGGTGATCCCGGTCAGGCCAGACGAGCTGGACGACGGGGACCGGGGTCTGGCGGTAGAAGCCGACGGCTGTGCCCAGCAGAGGGCGGTGCCAGCTGATGTCCACCGGTTGAACCTGAATCTCGTACCCTTCGATGACGCCCGGGAGCAGCGTGCCGGGCTCCGTCGCTGCCCCGTCACGCAGCTTGGCGGCCCCGGCATCGACCCAGTGCATCAGCCCCTGAAGCTCCAGACCGAACATGGCAACATCTGGGATCCGATGGGAATGCCACAGGCCGACAGTGAAGGACCAGTCCGGGATGTCTCCGCCGCTGACACCCACCACGTGCCAGCCGTGCTCACGGACGTTCGCCATCTCCCGTGATCAGTAGTTCTCCCGCTGTCGACGTGCTCGGAGGGTCGCCGAGGCAGCGGGATCGCAGAGCACGCAAGGGCACGACGAGGACACGTTCGAGTCAGTCACCCGGGCATCCAAACAGATCAGGACCGGCACCACGCTGGGCGGGATGCCACGGCGCTGAGGCAACTGCATTGGCCTCCGCAGCCCCCCGCCCGCGCCGGTCGGACCCCGGCGTCCGACCACGGCCGGGGTCGGGCGGGAGCGGGCGCGGCGGACGTCCGGGATCGCCGGACCCGATGTCGGTGGACCGTCGTAGGGTCGGCCGCATGAGCACTTCCGACGAAGTCCGCGCGCTCGCGCTCGCCCTGCCGGAGACCACCGAGAAGGAGGCGTGGTCCATGCCGACCTTCCGGGTCGCCGGGAAGATGTTCCTGACCCTCCCGGACGACGAGACCTCGATGGCCGTCCGCTGCCCGAAGGAGGAGCGCGACGAGTTGGTCCTCGCGGAGCCGGAGAAGTTCTGGATCGCCGGGCACGAGGCGTCGTTCGCCTGGGTCCGGGTGCGGCTCGCCGCCGTCGACGACGCGGCGGAGCTCCGGGCGATCGTGGTCGACTCCTGGCGGCAGACCGCGCCGCCCCGGCTGCTCGACGGCCATCCGGAGTTCGCGGCCCCCGCGTAGCCCGCGGCACCCGCGCGTCCCCCCGTGCCGATCCGGTCGGCCCGCACCCCGCGACCCCGTGCATGGCCCCGGAGCCGCGTCGCCGCGGCCCGGGGACCGGCCGGCCGGTCACAGCGGTTCCGGCGTGATCTCCCGGTAGGCCGAACGGAGTTCGGCGAGGACCGGATCGTCCTCGGGGAACGTCACCGCGTCGACGGCGCGCACCGCGCGGACCCCGATCGCGGCGTTGGTGGCGAACACCGCCCGCATCGCACCGAGACCGGTCGTGTGCACCCGCCTCACCACGGAGCCCGGCCGGGCCCGCCGCAGCAGCTCCATGGTCACTCCGGGCAACACCTCGGCCTCCGGCCACACCACCCGGCCGTCGCCGTCCACGAACCCCACGTTCCAGGTGCAGCCCTCGGACAGCGCGGCACCCACCGCCGGACCCGCCGGCCGGTCCCGCCCGTCCGGCGCGCCGGACGGGCGGTCGCCGCGCGCCCCGGTGTCCCCGGGCTCGGTGAACAGGACATCGTCGAAGCCCGCGCTGCGGGCCGCGCGACGCAGCGCAAGCTGGCCGAACAGCGCGACGTGCTTCACCTCCGGGAGGTCGCGGCGGTACGGCCGGGTCGCCACCCGCAGCGGTGGCGGGAACAGCGTGCCGGCCGGCCGCGTGGTGACCAGCACGTGTGGCTCCGCGCCCTCCGCCGGACGGCCGATGTCCAGCGCAGGGTCGAAGACGGTGACCCGGACGTTCTGCGGCTCCGGCCCGCGGGGCACCGCCGCACGGACGTACGACCGGACCCGCTCCGGGTCGAGGGGCGTCCCGAAGACCGCCGTGCAGTCGCGCACCAGCCGGTCGAGGTGCAGGTTGAGCCCCCGGACCACACCGTCCGCCACCCTGAGGGTGGTGAAGTGGCCGTAGGTGGTGAGGGCGAGGGCCGTGGTCTGGGCGACGGTGGCCGGAGCGCCGTTGACAGTTGCCATGGCCCCAGTCTGGCCCGGACGCAGGGCACCGCGGCGCACCGGCGGCCGAAACCGAAGCCCTCCTGCCCGTCTTGACCCTGTTGTCCCTTCCGCCCGGCCCGTCGCGCGGACCGGCGGCCCGGCCATCCGACCGGGCGTCCGGTTTCCCCGGCACGTTAACCGCTGGTACGCCATGATGGCGCCGGCCACATCCACGTGCGTTCCACACGACCGGGGGCTGAGGCAGCGGTGACGACTTCCCGTTCCGAGGCAACGACGAGGGCGCACGCGTTCCGGGACGACGCCCTCGGCGAGCACGACGCGGCGGAGCGCGTGCGGGCCGTCGAGGACCGGCTGCGCGCCGTCCAGGTGCACGCCGCCGACCCGACGGCCGCCGGTCGGCCTCGTCGAGGGACCCTCCGGGCGCCGGCTGCGGGTCGGTCTGCTGCTCGACTCCCCGAACGGTGTCACCGCCGACGCCGCCACCCGGGCGGCGGTCAACGGGACCGCGCAGACCCTGGAACCGGTGCACCCGGCCATCGACCCGCGGTTCGCCGACGACTTCCTCACCTACTGGGGCATGCTGTCCTTCCTCATCGGCAGCACCGGCCGGACCCTCGGCGCGGACTTCGACCGCCGCCGCATGGACGGACTCAGCCGGGGCCTGCGCGGCCGCCTTCCGCGGGCATGACGTGCTGCTCTCCCTGCCCTCGCGGGAGGTCACCGCTGGAGGCAGAGCAGCCGTTCCGGCGGATCCAGGATGCCTGAGACGTGTCGGGGCGCCCGCTCGGCGTGGGGGTGCGGCGGAGCCGACCACCGGGGCCCCGGTACCCCCGTTCACCCCGGGGCGCCGGTGGTTCGCGGTACCGAGTATTCCGCCCGGCCCTCCGGCTTTCCAGGGACGGATCATGCAGATAATGGGACCGGTCCCGGATGCCCGGGCCCGCCCCGCCCGGTTGCGGGGCGCCGTACCGACGAAAGCTGCCGCATGCGACTCCCGGCCGGTGACCGAGACCGTCTGAGGACGATCCTCCGGGGCCGCCGGGCCGCGCTCGACCCCGTTGCCGCGGGCTTCCCCGCGCGTCGCCCCGGCCCCGGGCGCCGCGCCGCCGGGCTGAGCCAGGAGCAGATGGACCTGCTGCTGAACCGGACGGCGGGCACCTACAACCGGTTCGAGAACGGCCAGCTCGCCCACCCCGCCACCGACTTCCTCACCGCCGTCGCCCGGATCCTCCGCTTCGACGAGCAGGAATGGGCGTTCCTGTGGCAGCTGACCCGCCGGGAGCAGCCGCCGCACCCCCTGCACAGCAGCTCCGGCATGTCGGTGTCCCCGGTGTGGCAGCGGATCCTCGACCGGGTCGGCGACTCCGTCGCGTTCGTCCACGACGCCGAGTGGAACGTCCTCGCCCACAACGACGGGTTCCGCCGGCTCTTCCCGGGCGCCCGGGCCCCGGACAACATGATGCGTTACATGCTGCTCGACCCCGGGGCGCGGACCCGGGTGCTGACCCACTGGGAGACCCAGTGGGCCCCCGCGATGATGCCGCACCTCAAGCACGCCGCGGCGCTGCGCCGCGACAACGCGGGCCTCGCCCGGCTCGAACGCGACGTGCTCCGCGACCCGGTGGCCGGACCGCTCTACTGGGCCTGCGCCTCGGCGCCGATCCCCTTCTACGACGGCTCCGAGCTCCCGGTGCGTCACGCGGTCCTGGGGCCGGGCCGGCTGACCACCTGTCTCGCCGACCTGACCGCCTCCCCCGGGGCCCGCCTGAACATCAGCCTGTTCACCGCCGACCCGGATCCCGGCACCGGCACCTCCTCCGACCCCGTCGCCGACTTCGACACCCGCACCGACCGCGCCACCGCGACCGGTGCCGATTCCAGCTCCTCCGGCGCCCTTGTGGTGCGCCCCGGTGGCCACGGCCCGGCGGCGTGACAATGCCGGCATGACCGACGCCGTCCCGCCCGCGCCCGACTCCGCCGCCCGGACACCCACGCCCGGCGGCACCTCCCCACCCGCCACCGAGGCCTCGTCCGGGGCCGGGGTGCTCGGGACCGAGGCCCCCGCGGTGGCGCCCGAGCAGGGCCTCGCCCCGGCTGTCCGGGGCGAGCGGGACGGACCCGTGACCACGGTCATCCTGTCGCGTCCCGCGGCCCGCAACGCGGTGGACGGGCCCACGGCGCAGCGGCTCGCCGCAGCTCACCCGCTCCTTCACCGAGGCCGGGCGGGAGGCACGTGCACGCCTCATGCCGGCCCGACGCGGCCGGGGCTGCCCACGTGCGATCAAGAAGCCGAACCGCTGGCCCGTGCTGAGGACCCGCCCAAGACGCGGCACCGTCCGACCCGGCCGCTGGGCGCACAAACAGACCTCGAAGACGAAGAGCAACCGCCGGGCCGGGAGACCGGTGCTCAAGGGGGTGCAAGCCACGCCGCCGCCGTGCTCTCTTCAGTCGGCCCTGGAGACCAGACAGCAAGCGCCCCACAGAGTGACAGGGGTGTGTGCGGCAGTGGCTCGGCCCTTCGGCGGCGCTGTTCCTCCAGCGCTCGTGGCCGGGGCAATGCAGGCCGAGACCTGGGTCGGCCTTCCGCTGGTGCATGGCGCTTCAGCAAGGGACTCGGCCACGCCCCGGAGAATGTTCAACGCGATCCCAGAAGCGCCCTTGGCGCCCGCAACGGGCCGGGCGTCGGGCCAGACGATGACCACAGGGGGAGACCACAGCTCGTGGAGCCCATCCCAGACCGAATCCGAGAGGGCGTCCCACACCATGCGGGGGCCGAGCGGGTCCAAGGGAAGCGTCCTCCGCGCCGCCCCGAAGAGCGCCTCCTCGTCGGTCCGCCCGGCGGTGGAGAGCGTGAACACGGGTACGCCCTGGCGGGCGGCCTCGTCGAGAATCCCGGGAATGTACGCGCCGGAAACCTCGTGGAAGCCTCCGTCGATCACCCTGTGCAGAGACCGTACCGGTGCGTCCTCCCGGTCCGGGTCGCTCCCGCTGGTCAGTGGGTGATCAGCCTGTGTCCGGGGGCTCAGCGGCTCGCTCGTTAAAGCAACTGCACGGACCTTCGACGCCCCTCAGGACCCATGGGCCGAGATCCAGCCCATCAGCTCCGTCGGGCGGTTGGTGATGACGCCGTCGACACCGAGCTCGTCCAGCGCCTTCCAACGGGCCGGAGCGTCCACCGTCCAGACGTTCACCGCGACCCCCGCCGCGTGCAGCTCCTCGACCAGTTCCGGGCGGGTGGACAGACCCCGGTCCGAGACGTTGTACGAGGCCAGGTGCAGGTCCTTCGCGACGGCTACCGGATCGGCGTCAGGCGTGTCGCGCAGCAGCCCCAGCGGCAACTCGGGCGCCAGTGCGCGGACGTGCCGCAGCGACGGGACGTCGAAGCTCTGGACGAAGACCCGGTCGGTCATGTCCGCGGCCCGGACCTCCTGCACGATCCGGGTCACCTCCTCCTTGCTGTGGGCGCCCTTGACCTCCAGGAGGAGGTTGCCACCGCGCTCGCGGAGGTCCGCCAGTTGGGCGGCCAGTGTCGGGACGCGGGCACCGGCGTAGGAGGGGGCGAACCAGGAGCCGGCGTCCAGGGCGTCCAGCTCGGCGGAGGTCAAGGAACGGATCGCCCCCGTGCCGTCGGTCGTCCGGTCGACCGTCGCATCGTGCATGACGTACGGCACGCCGTCCTTGCTGGGTTGGACGTCGTCCTCGATCCACGTGGCCCCGCCCCGCCGGGCGACCTCTTCGGCGACCAGGGTGTTCTCCGGAGCGGCGGACGAGGCACCCCGGTGGGCGATGGCCACGAGCGGCTCACCGGCGGCCCGGAGCCAAGGGCGCGCCGAGGGCGAACCCCCGGGCGCCGGCCCCGGGGACGCGGCATCCGGAGGGAGGGGGGCCGGCTCGGCGGACAGAACGGGCGGAGCGGCGAGGAGCAGCGTCACGGCGAGCACCGCCGGACCGTGGACCAGGCGGCGGAGGAGGGGTCGTCGTGCACCGGGTGGGGGGAGGTGGTTCATGAACAGAGCCTAGGTGCGGCTGACGGTCCGACAGGGGTTCCACACCGAGCGACACATGACGGGACGACGAATCCCCCGACCGCGGCGCGGCCACCTCCACACGGCAGTCGGGGAGGAGGCCGCTGAGCTCCCTGCCGCACGACCGGCGGCGCCGACGGCAGGAAGAGGCCTTCCGGCCCTTCCACAGGCCCCCGCCTCCGGCTCAGCCCCCGTCGGGCGCGTGCAGCTCTCCCGAGCGGGCCACGCGTCCGTACCAGCGGGCGCTGGACTTCGGAGTGCGCTCCAGGGTGTCGTAGTCCACCCGGACGGCGCCGAACCGTTTGGCGTAGCCGTACGCCCACTCGAAGTTGTCGAGCAGCGACCAGAGGAAGTAGCCGCGCACGTCCGCCCCGTCCGTCATCGCCCGGTGCACCGCCTCCAGGTGCGCATGGACGTAGGCGGCGCGCTCCGGGTCGTGCACCGAACCGTCGGGGCCCACCACGTCCTCGTACGCCGCGCCGTTCTCGCTGACCACCAGGGGGAGGCCGGGACGGGCCGCGGACGTCCGGGCCAGCAGGTCGTACAGTCCACCGGGGTCGACCGCCCAGCCCATGGCGGTCGGGGTGCCCGGAGCCCGGTGGAAGGCGACCTCGTCCGCGCCCGGCCACGGGGAGTGCTCGCTGTCGCCGTGCCCGTCGTCCTGCGGCTTCTCCGCTCCTTCCGGAACCCGCGAGACCACGGTCGGCGTGTAGTAGTTCAGTGCGAGCAGGTCCAGCCGTTGGTTCGCGGTCGCGGTGTCGCCGTTCCGGACGAAGGACCAGTCGGTCAGGTGGGCCGTGTCGGCCAACAGGTCCTCCGGATAGCCGCCTTCCAGCATGGGGCCCAGCCAGATCCGGTTGCCGACGGCGTCGATCCGGCGAACCGCGTCCAGGTCCTCGGCCGAACCGCTCAGCGGCCGGATCTCGTGCAGGTTGAGCGAGACCGCGATCTGGCGGTCCGCCGGCAGCCCCGCACGCAGGGCCTGCACCGCGAGGCCGTGCCCCAGGTTGAGGTGGTGGGCGGCGCGGAGCGAAGCCACCGGATCGGTGCGGCCGGGGGCGTGCACCCCGGAGCCGTATCCCAGGAAGGCGCTGCACCACGGCTCGTTGAGCGTGGTCCACCGCTTCACCCGGTCGCCGACCGCATCGGCGACGATCCCCGCGTACTCGGCGAACCGCTCGGCCGTCCCCCGCTCCGGCCATCCCCCGGCGTCCTCCAGCTCCTGCGGAAGGTCCCAGTGGTAGAGGGTCAGGGCCGGTTCGATGCCGACCGCGAGCAGCTCGTCGACGAGCGCCCGGTAGAAGTCCAGTCCCTTCTGGACCGCCGGACCCCGGCCGGTGGGCTGGACCCGGGACCAGGAGACGGAGAACCGATAGGCGTTCAGGCCGAGCTCGGCCATGAGTCGGACGTCCTCGCGGAACCGGTGGTAATGGTCGACCGCCACGTCACCGGTGTGGCCCTCGAAGACCTTGCCGGGGGTGTGCGAGAAGGTGTCCCAGATGGACGGGGTGCGGCCGTCCTCCGCCGCCGCCCCTTCGATCTGGTACGCGGCGGTGGCGGCACCCCACAGGAAGTCGGGGGGGAACGAGCGGACGGCGGTGAGCGGCCGGGTTTCGGATGCGGTCATCGAGGGGGACTCCCAACGGGTTCGCGGAGGTGGGGGGAGGGGGCGGCCGGTCAGTTCTTGACGGCGCCGGCCGTGATGCCGCCGACGATGTGCTTGCCGAGGAAGGCGAAGACGAGCAGCAGCGGCACGGTGGAGAGGAGCGCACCGGTCAGCACGACCGCGTGGTCCACGGTGTGGTTGCCCGCCCCGAGGCCGGCCAGTGCCACCTGCAGGGTGGGGTTGCCGTCGGGCGTGAGCGCGATGAACGGCCAGAAGAAGTCGTTCCAGGACTGCACGAAGACCAGCATCCCGAGGACGGCCATGGCGGGCCTCGCCACGGGGAAGACCACGTGCCAGACGATCCTGAGACTGTGCGCCCCGTCCACCCGGGCCGCCTCCACCAGCTCCACCGGCAGTGCCTCCAAGAGGAACTGCCGCATGAAGAAGACGCCGAAGGCGGCGACGAGCGAGGGCAGCACGACGGACTGGAGCTGGTCGAACCAGCCCAGGTCCGTGATGATCCGGTAGAGCGGGATGACGCTGAGCTGAGGCGGGATCGTCATCGTGGCGACCACGAGCGAGAGCAGCGCGCCCCGGCCCCGGAAGGGCAGCTTGGCGAAGGCGAAGCCCGCGAGCGTGGAGAACAGCACGGTGGACAGGGCCACCAGGCTCGCCACGATCGTGGTGTTGACCAGGGCCTCGCCCATGTCGACCTGGTTCCAGGCGAAGCCGAGGTTGTTCAGGAGTTGCTTTCCCGGTAGCAGCGGGGCCGGAGCCTCCACGACCCGCTCACCGGTGTGCGAGGCCGCGACCAGGTTCCAGTACAGGGGGAAGAGCGAGACGAAGGCGGCGACGCCGAGCAGGACGTACGTCACCGGTCCCGCGTGGTGTTGGCGGCCGGCCCCGGGGCGGAGGCGGCGGCCGGGCGGAGCGGTCGGTCGGGCACTCTCAGGGCGGAGCGGCGCGAGGGTGCGTGCCACGGGTCAGTCCCCCAGCTTCTTGCGGTGGTGACGGGAGACGAGCGCCTGGGCGCCGCCGATGAGGAGCAGCAGCAGGAGCATCACCCAGGCGATCGCGGAGGCCTGCCCCAGCGCGCCGGTCACCCAGCCCTTCTCGTACATCAACAGGCTCAGGGTCTGGAACTGGTTGCCGCTGCCGCCGCTGATGCCGACGCTGCCGCCGTAGAGCATCGGCTCGCCGAACAGTTGGGTGGCGCCGATCGTGGAGACGATCACCGTGAAGAGGATCGTCGGCCGGATGGACGGGATGGTGACGCTGATGAACTGCCGCCAGCGCGAGGCGCCGTCGAGCGAGGCGGCCTCGTAGAGGTCCTGGGGCACGGCCTGCATGGCGGCCAGGTAGATCAGCGCGTTGTAGCCGGTCCAGCGCCAGGTGACGATCGTCGAGATCGCGATCTGGGCCGGCCACTTGGACGATTCCCAGTCCACCGGGGCGAAGCCGATCCAGCCGAGGAGGCCGTTGATCATTCCGTAGTCGGTGTTGAAGAGTTGGGCGAAGACCAGGGTCGCCGCCGCGATCGAGGTGGCGTAGGGAGCGAGGACCGCGACCCGGAAGAAGCCGCGCCCGCGGAGCCGGTAGTTGAGGAGGTGGGCCAGGCCCAGGGCCGTGAGCAGTTGGGGGACGGTCGAGATCACCCCGATGGTGAAGGTGTTGAGCAGCGCGTTCCAGAAGAACTCGCTGCTTGCGAGGTCGGTGTAGTTCTCCAGTCCCTTCCAGCTCGGCTCGCCGCCGAGTTCGACCCGGTGGAGCGAGAGCCAGCCGGTGTAGAGCAGCGGGAACAGGCCGAAGGCCGCGAAGGTGAGGAAGAAGGGGGCGACGAAGACGTACGGGACCGTCTTGGCGTCCCAACGGTGGAGCCTGCTGCGCACGCCGGGCGGGACGGTGCGGCGGCTGCGGGGCCGGCCGGTGGAGGAGGGCGGTGCGACGGGCGGCGGGGCGCCGTCCCGCTTCGCCCGAACGGAGGTGGCCACGGGGGCGTCCTTCCAGGTCGATGCGTGCGGTGTGCGGACGGTGCCGGTCCGGCACCCGTGGACGACGGCGGACCGGCGCGCGGTCCCCGCTACCGGTCGATCTTGTCGGCGACCAGCTTCCTGACGTTCTCCCAGGCCTTGGCCGGTTCGGTGCCGCGCTGCTCGACGTCGAGGATGCCGTTGTCGGTGAGGAAGGTCTTCACCTGGCCGTCGTAGCGGCTGATGGCGGCGGGGGTGATGCCGGCCGCCGCGCTGGAGAAGATCTTGCCGACCGGGGTGTCCCCGAAGTACGGCAGCTTGGCCTCCTGGACCGCCGAAGAGGCGAGCGTGTCCCTGGAACTGGGGATGTTGCCGTTGACCGCGAACACCTTGGCGTGCTGCTCGGGGGCGGTCAGCCAGGCCGCGAGCTCGGCGGCCTCCGCCGTGTGCTTGCCGGCCTTGGGCACGGCCAGGAAGGACCCGCCCCAGTTTCCGGCGACCGGGGGCGAGGCGATGTCCCACGTGCCCTGGTTGGCCGGGCCCGCCTGGTCCTTGATGATCCCGGTCATCCAACTCGGACAGGCGACCGTGGCGAACTTCGAGTTCTTGAAGGCCGCGTTCCAGGTGCCCTTCTCGTCGAACTGGCGCAGTTTGGCGGTGAGTCCGTCCTGGGCCGCCCGTACGGCGGTGTCCCAGGCCTTCTTCACGCCGGGGCTGTTCTCCCAGTCGAGCTCGCCGTTCGCGTTGGCGTACTGCACCGGGTCGCTGGAGACGACCGCGTTGAAGAGGCCGCTCGCGGAGTCGTGGAAGGCGGTGCCGGCGGGTGCCGCGGCCTTGTACCTCTCGCCGGTCGCCAGGAACTTGGACCAGTCGCCGGCCCACAGCGCGGCGACCTCCTCGCGCGTGGTGGGCAGCCCGGCCCGGGCGAAGAGGTCCTTGTTGTAGCAGATGGCCATGGGGCCGATGTCGGTGCCGAGGCCGATGACCCGGCCGTCGCCCGTCGTCGCCTGCTTGACCTTCCAGTCGAGGAAGTCGTCGAGGTTCGCGCCGCCCTGCTTGCCCAGGTCGACCCACTTGTCCGCCATGGCCGCGCCGGTCGCCTCGGCGACGTAGCCCACCTCGATGGCCTGGATGTCGGCGACGCCGCTGTTCTGGGAGAGGCGCAGCTTGAGCGTGTCCCAGTACTTCTGGCCGTCGGAGACGTTCGACTCCTCGATCTCGATGTGGGGGTGGAGTCGTTCGTATGCGGCGTAGAGCTTGGCTCCCGTTTCGTCGTCGTAGCCGAAGGAACCGAAGGTGCCGATCCGCAGCGTGATCTTTTCCGTCCCCCGGGCGCTCGTGTCGCCGTTGTCGCCGCCGCAACCGGTGAGCAGGGTCGTGCCGGTCGCGACGACGGCGACGGCCGCGATCGCCGCCCGGCGTCCGCGTCTGCTGCTGGAACTGTGCATTCCACTCTCCTCGTCCAAGGTGGTGCTCGATGCGCGTCAAGGGGCCCGGCGGGCCGATGGCGACCCGGCGGTGCCGGTCCGGGCTCGATGCAGGGCCGTGCAGCATGGCGTGGGAGCGCTCCCACATCGCTGTCGGAAGGTTGCTGTTCGGTGAGCGCGCGTGTCAAGGAGTGCGCACGGATTCGTTGCCGGGAGGTTTTTCGGAGGTTTCGGCTTGCCGTGCGGTCGTCGGCCCGTTGCCCCGAAGGGGTGGGGCGCGCGAGGGGGGGCGGGTGCGACGGGCTAGAGTGGGAGCGCTCCCATTTCTGTGGGGGTCGTGCGCTCCTGCGGGCGGCAGCGGCACGTCGTCGGGCGAGGGGGGCACGGAAGTCGTGGGCGGACGGCACGGCGGCAGGCCCACCCTGGATCAGGTCGCAGCCAGGGCCGGGGTCGGCCGGGGCACGGTCTCCCGGGTGATCAACGGCTCCCCCCGGGTGAGCGAGCAGGCCAGAACGGCCGTCTCCAGGGCCGTCAGCGAACTCGGCTACGTTCCCGATCGAGCCGCCCGTGCCCTGGCCGGAAGTCGAACCGACGCCGTGGCCCTGGTCATTCCCGAAGCCGAGGCCCGGCTCTTCGCGGAGCCCTACTTCCTCGACCTCATCCGCGGTGTCAGCGCCGAACTCGCCGAAGCCGACAAGCAGCTCCTGCTCACCCTGGTCCGCAGCGAACAGGAACGGCAGCGCTTCGAGCAGTACCTCGCAGCCCAGCGGGTCGACGGCGTGCTGCTCGCCTCCGTCCACGGCGACGATCCGCTGCCCGACCGCATCAGGGAGCTCGGACTTCCGGTGGTCATGAACGGTCGTCGCACCGAAGCCGAGCCCGTGCCCTACGTGGACTCCGACAACGTCGCTGCCGGGCGGACGGCCGTCGCCCACCTGGTGGGACGCGGTCGCAGCCGGATCGCCACCATCGCCGGGCCGCTCGACATGTACGTGGCGAGGGCCAGGCTCGGCGGCTATCGGGCCGGACTCGCGGAGGCGGGACTGCCGCCCGAGGAAGCGCTCGAGGCGATCGGTGACTTCACCGAGGAGGGCGGCCGGCGTGCCATGCGGCTGCTGCTCGACCGCAGGCCGGACCTGGACGCCGTCTTCGTCGCCTCCGACGTGATGGCGGCCGGTGCGCGCGGGGCGTTGAGGGAGGCGGGTCGCCGGGTACCGCAGGACGTGGCCTTGGTCGGGGTCGACGACTCTCCGGCGGCGCGGCTCATGGACCCGCCGTTGACGAGCGTGCGGCAGCCCATCGGGGAGATGGGGCGCACGATGGCACGGATGCTGCTCCGGCACGGTGC
>NZ_JBHYMF010000082.1:0-30329 GCF_042742855.1 Streptomyces sp. NPDC058877
GTACGTCGTACCGTGCGGCGCCCTCGCGTGCGTCGGTCCCGTCACGCGGTCGTCGCGAGCAGCTTCCTGAGGAGCCCGGCGAGCTGCTCCGCCTCCTCCTCGGTGAGCGCGGACTCCAGGGCCGCCGCCTGCTGCGCGAGGCCGGCTCCGACCGCCCGGTCCACCAGCTCCTTGCCGCGCTCGCTGAGGGTGACCCGTAGCCCGCGCCGGTCGTTCGGGTCGGGGCTGCGGGTGAGCAGCCCGGCCTTCTCCAGTTTGTCCAGCCGCCCGGTCATGCCACCGGTGGTGATCATCAGCGTGGCGGTCAGCTCGCGCGGCGAGAGCGTGTACGGCTCTCCGGACCTGCGCAGCGTCGCCAGCACGTCGAACTCCCCGAGCGCCATGCCGTAGGGCGCGTACGCCTTGTCCACCTTGCCGCGCATGGCGTTCGCCAGCCGGTAGATGCGGCCGAAGACGGCCATCGGCACCGTGTCCAGGTCGGGGCGGACGACGGCCCACTGGTCGGTGATGGCGTCGACGGCGTCGTGGGCGGGGTCGGAGGGCTTCGTGTTCATGGGGGCAGTGTCCTCTTCCGCGGGATCGAGTCGCAAGAAAGTCACTTACAAGCAAGTAGCTTAGTGCTAAGTTAATTAGCGCCAAGTCAATCCGGGGCTTCGGATCCCGGGCCGTCCGGCACACCGAACCAGGGGGAATCCGCCGTGTCCCGCAAGGCCGCCGTCGTCGCACTGACCGCCCTCGCCCCCATCTCCTGGGGCTCCACCTACTTCGTCACCACCGAGTTCCTCCCGCCCGACCGCCCCCTCTTCACCGGCCTCATGCGGGCCCTGCCCGCCGGGCTGCTGCTCATCGCCCTGACCCGGACCCTCCCGAAGGGCGCGTGGTGGTGGAAGTCGGCGGTCCTCGGCGCCCTCAACATCGGCGCCTTCTTCCCCCTGCTTTTCCTCGCCGCCTACCGGCTCCCCGGAGGCGTCGCCGCGGTCGTCGGCTCGGTCGGGCCGCTCTTCGTCGTCGGCCTCGCCACGCTCTTCCTCGGCGAGAGACCCACGGTGCGTACGCTGCTCAGCGCCGTCGCCGCGGCCTTCGGCGTCAGCCTCGTGGTCCTCAAGGCCGGGGCCGCGTTCGACCCGGTCGGCGTGCTGGCCGGGCTGCTCTCCGCCCTCTCCATGTCCGCCGGCATCGTCTTCACCAAGCGCTGGGGGCGCCCCGAGGGGGTCGGTTCCCTCGCGCTCACCGGCTGGCAGCTCACCGCGGGCGGCCTGGTCATCCTGCCCGTCGCCTTCCTGGTCGAGGGCGCCCCGCCGGCCCTGGACGGCGGGCACCTGGCCGGCTATGCCTACCTCGCCTTCGGCAACACCGCGGTCTCGTACGTCCTCTGGTTCCGGGGCATCGAGCGGCTCAGTGCCTCCTCCGCCACCCTGCTCGGCCCGCTCTCGCCGATCACCGCGGCCGTCATCGGTTGGGCGGCGCTCGGGCAGGCCCTCGGCCCGGTGCAGCTGCTCGGCATGGCGATCGCCTTCGGCGCCACCCTCGCCGGCCAGCTGAACCCCCGGAGCGCCAAGGCTCCCGAGTCCAGGGAGCAGGTCGAACCCTTCGGCGTCCTCGAAGGAAATCCCCGGGAAGGTTCAATCGAACCGGCTGAAGAGGGAGCGCGGCACGGTCGGGGGTGAGGAGCCCGATCGCCGTCCACCGGCCGCGCCGGGCTCCTCCCGCCGCCGATCCGCCCTCCTCTCCGGTGGTGCGAGCCCGGCCTTCCCCGGCGGGGCGCCGCCGGCCCCGCCCGATAGGTTGCGCCCCATGACCGAGTGGGACGTCAAGAAGCTCCAGATCCTCCGCACCCTCCGCACCCTCCGCGACCGCGGCACCGTCACCGCCACCGCGGAGGCCCTGCTCATGACCCCCTCGGCCGTCTCCCAGCAACTCGCCAACCTGGCCAAACAGCTCGGGGTGCAGCTCCTGGAGGCCCAGGGGCGGCGGGTCCGGCTCACCGACGCCGCCCATCTCGTCCTGCGCCGCGCGGAGCTCGTCTTCGCCCAACTGGAGCGTGCCGACGCCGAACTCGACGGACACCTGTGGGGCGAAGCCGGACGGGTGCGGGTCGCAGCCTTCTCGACGTCCGTGCCCGCCCTCCTCGTGCCCGCCGTACGGCACCTGCGGACCGTCCCACCCCGGCCTCGACGTCCGGGTCAGGGAGGCCGAGGCGGCGGAGGCGTACGAACTCCTCGCCGCGCGCGAGGTCGACCTCGCGCTCTCGCTCGCCGCCCAGGGGGCCGTCCGCGCCGTTGAGGTCGAGACCGCCTACCTCAAGGGGAACTCGGCCGGTTGGATCGCGCTCCAGGGCCGCAACGGCGAGGCCGGGGGCGGGGCCGAGTGGTTCGAGATCATCCCGCGCACCCGCCTCCAGCCCGACACCCTGCACCGCTTCACGTTGCCCGCGCAGGCCGTCGTCACCCACGTTCGCCTCGACGCCTTCCCCGACGGGGGCCTCGCCCGGATGCGGCTCCACGGCACGCTCACCGGTCAGGGGCGACCGACCTGCGCGCCCGGTACGCCCGCCTGGGTGGCTGACCCGCTGCCGCTCGGCGGCGCGGGCGCGCACCGACGCGCGCCGGCCGTAACCCGAGCACGGCGAAGGGGCGCCTCCGCGGGGGAGGGCGCCCCTTCTCCGTTCGACCGGCCGCGGCCGGGTGCTACTGCGCGGCTGCCGCGTCCGCCGCCCGTGCCTTCAGCGCGCGCTCGACGCCCGCGCGGCACTCCGTCACCAGACGGCGCAGCGCCGGGACCGGGTCGTGCTCGGCGATCCACGCGTCCGTCGCGTCCAGGGTCTCCTGCGAGACCTGGAGCGTCGGGTAGAGGCCGACCACGATCTGCTGCACGATCTCGTGGCTGCGGGTCTCCGAGACGCCCTTGATCGAGGCGAAGTACCGCGCGGTGTACGGGGCGATCAGCTCGCGCTGGTCGGCTTGGACGAAGCCGCCGATGACCGCCTCCTGCACGGCGTTCGCCAGCTTGTCCTCCTCGACGACCGCGGTCCAGGCCTCCGCCTTGGCGGCCTCCGTCGGACGGGCCGCGCGCGCGGTGGCCGCGTGCCGCTCGCCCGCTGCCGTGCGGTCCCGCTCCAGCTCGGCGGCGATCTCCGCCTCGTCGAAGCGGCCGGTGGCCGCGAGGCGCTGCACGAACGCCCAGCGCAGCTCGGCGTCGACCGCGAGGCCCTTGATGACCTCGGAACCGTCGAGCAACCCGGCGAGCAGGTCCAGCTCGGCGTCCTCGCGGGCCGTCGCCGCGAAGGCCCGTGCCCACGCCAGCTGGTGGTCGCTGCCCGCCTCGGAGGCGCGCAGCTGCTCCTGGGCGAAGGCGCCCCAGCGGGCCAGGCCGGTCGCACGCCACTCCGGTGCGGCGTACAGCTCCAGGGCGGCCTTCACCTGGCCCTGCAGCGACTGCACCACACCGATGTCGGACTCCTTGGCGATGCCCGAGAGCACCAGGTCCAGGTAGTCGCGGGTGGCCAGCTCGCCGTCCCGGGTCATGTCCCAGGCCGAGGCCCAGCACAGGGCGCGCGGCAGGGACTCGGCGAAGTCCCCGAGGTGCGCGGTGACGTTCGTCAGGGACACCTCGTCGAGGCGGACCTTCGCGTACGACAGGTCGTCGTCGTTGAGGAGGACGACCGCCGGACGGATCTTCCCCACCAACTGCTCGACGACGGTCAGCTCGGCCGCCGCGACGTCCAGCTCCAGCCGGTCGGTGCGGACCAGCTTGCCGCTCGCGTCGAGGTCGTAGAAGCCGATCGCGATCCGGTGCGGACGGAGCACGGCCTCGCCCTTGGCGCCGGCGGGCAGCGCCGGGGCCTCCTGCCTGACCGCGAAGGCGGTGATGGCGCCGTTCTCGTCGGTCTCGATCTCCGGGCGGAGGACGTTGATGCCGGCCGTCTCCAGCCATGCCTTCGACCAGGTCTTCAGGTCGCGGCCGGAGGTCTCCTCCAGTGCGCCGAGGAGGTCGGACAGACGGGTGTTCCCGAAGGCGTGCGCCTGGAAGTACGCCTGCACGCCCTTGAAGAACTCCTCCTGGCCGACGTACGCCACGAGCTGCTTCAGGACGGAGGCGCCCTTGGCGTACGTGATGCCGTCGAAGTTGACGAGCACGTCCTCCAGGTCGTTGATCTCGGCCATGATCGGGTGGGTCGACGGCAGCTGGTCCTGGCGGTAGGCCCAGGTCTTCTCCGCGTTGGCGAAGGTCGTCCAGGCGTTGGGCCAGCGGGTGCCGGTGACGGAGGCCTGGCAGGCGACCGAGGTGTAGGTGGCGAACGACTCGTTCAGCCACAGGTCGTTCCACCACTCCATGGTGACGAGGTCGCCGAACCACATGTGGGCGAGCTCGTGCAGGATGGTCTCGGCCCGCCGCTCGTACGCCGCGTCCGTCACCTTCGAGCGGAAGACGTACTGGTCGCGGATGGTGACCGCGCCCGCGTTCTCCATCGCGCCCGCGTTGAACTCCGGCACGAACAGCTGGTCGTACTTGGCGAACGGGTAGTCGTACGCGAACTTCTCCTGGAACCAGTCGAAGCCCTGGCGGGTCACGTCGAAGATGTGGTCCGCGTCGAGGAACTCCGCCAGCGACGGACGGCAGTAGATGCCGAGCGGGACGGACTGGCCGTCCTTGCCCTCGTACGTCGAGTGCACCGAGTGGTACGGGCCGACGATCAGGGCCGTGATGTACGTGGAGATGCGGGGGGTCGGCGCGAAGCGCCACACCGTCCCCTCGGGCCCCTCGGGCTCCGGCGTCGGCGAGTTCGAGATCACCTTCCAGCCGGCCGGGGCCGTCACGGTGAACTGGAAGGTGGCCTTCAGGTCGGGCTGCTCGAAGGAGGCGAAGACCCGCCGGGCGTCCGGCACCTCGAACTGGGTGTAGAGGTAGGCCTGGTCGTCGACCGGGTCGACGAAGCGGTGCAGCCCCTCACCGGTGTTGGTGTAGGCGCAGTCGGCGACGACCTTCAGCTCGTTGCGGCCGGCGGTCAGGTGGGCCAGGGCGATCCGGGAGTCCCGGAAGACGGCGGCCACGTCGAGCGGGCGGCCGTTGAGCACGACCTCGTGGACGGCGGGGGCGACGAGGTCGATGAAGGTCTCGGCACCGGCCTCGGCGGAATCGAAGCGGACGGTGGTGACGGACCGGTAGGTGCCGCCTTCCTGCGCACCGGTGAGGTCCAGTTCGACCTCGTACGCGTCCACGGTCAGCAGCGCCGCCCGCTGCTGAGCCTCTTCACGGGTCAGGTTTGTCCCAGGCACCCGGTCAACTCCTCGGTTTCGTGACGTTTGGGCCATCCTTCCATGGGGCGGCTCGGCGACGCACCGGGCATTTCCACGGCCCGCCCCCGCCGGCCCCCGGGGCTCCGCCCCCGCCCGGACGCGGTGCGGGTGCCGTCCCCGCGTGGGCCCGTCCTGCGCACGCGAGAGGGGCGGCCCCCGTCACGGGGAGCCGCCCCTCCGGGGCGTGCGGTCAGCCCTGGAGCTCGGCCGCGACGAGCTCCGCGATCTGCACGGCGTTCAGCGCCGCGCCCTTGCGCAGGTTGTCGTTGGAGAGGAACAGCGCGAGCCCGTTCTCCACGGTCTCGTCGACGCGGATGCGCCCCACGTACGAGACGTCCTTGCCGGCGGCCTGGAGCGGGGTCGGGATCTCGGAGAGCTCGACGCCCTCGGCGTCCTTGAGGAGCTCGTGGGCGCGCTCGACGCTGATCGGACGCTCGAAGCGGACGTTGACCTGGAGCGAGTGGCCGGAGAAGACCGGGACGCGCACGCAGGTGCCGGAGACCTTGAGTTCGGGGATCTCCAGGATCTTGCGGGACTCGTTGCGGAGCTTCTGCTCCTCGTCGGTCTCGAAGGTCCCGTCGTCGACGACGGAACCGGCCAGCGGGACCACGTTGAAGGCGATCGGGCGCTGGTAGACCGCGGGCTCGGGGAACTCGACGGCCTCGCCGTCGAAGGCCAGCTGGTCGGCGGTCTCGGCCACGGCGCACGCCTGCGTGCGCAGCTCGGCGACACCGGCCACGCCCGAGCCGGACACGGCCTGGTAGGTGGTGGCGACCAGCGCGGTGAGCCCGGCCTCCTGGTGGAGCGGCTTGAGGACCGGCATGGCGGCCATCGTGGTGCAGTTCGGGTTGGCGATGATGCCCTTGGGGCGGTCCTTGACCGCGTGCGGGTTGACCTCGGAGACCACCAGCGGGACCTCCGGGTCGCGACGCCAGGCGGAGGAGTTGTCGATCACGACGGCGCCCTGTGAGGCGACCTTCTCCGCGAGGGCCTTGGAGGTGGCGCCACCGGCGGAGAAGAGCACGATGTCCAGGCCGGTGTAGTCGGCGGTGGACGCGTCCTCGACCGTGACGCCGTCGACGACGGTGCCGGCGGAGCGGGCGGAGGCGAAGAGCCGCAGCTCGTCGACCGGGAAGTTCCGCTCGGCCAGGATCTTCCGCATGACTGTGCCGACCTGACCGGTGGCTCCGACGATTCCGACCTTCACGGGTGCTCCTCCGTACGTGTGTGCAAGGTGCTGCTGTCCATGATGCGTATGTCCCGGTACGCCTTGTCCAATCCATTGTCCACGGGTCGGGATGCGTTCCGGCGGGTCCGGAGGACGGAGAAGGGGCGGGCAACGGAGAAGGGGCGGGCACCGGAACCGGTGCCCGCCCCTTCGCGCGTGCGGTGCTACGGGGTGACGGCGCCGATCAGGACGCTGCCGGTGCCCGCGGAGGTGCCGCGTGCGTTCAGCAGCTGGACCTCGCCGAAGAACTGCCGGCCCTCGGGAGCAGCCCCGGAGACCAGGACCTCGGCGGCGACCTGGGCGGACGCGCCGTTGGCCAGCTTCACCGGCTTGGACCCGTCGACCTTCACCTCGCCGAGCGCGGCCGAGTAGTACACGTCCTTGTAGTCGTACGTCGTACCGCCCTCGGCCTGGACCGAGTAGCCGTCGATGACGACGGTGTACGTGCCCGCGGCGGGCTTGAGCAGGGAGACGGACTCCTCCGAGTCGCCGTCGGCCGACTGACCGACCTGCTTGCCGTCGAGGTAGACGGTCAGGTCGAGGTCGGCGGCCTTGTCGGAGGTGTTGCCGATGGCCACGTCGAGCCGCTCGACGCCCTCACCGATGGTGACGGTCTTCGTCTGCTTCTCGTGGTGCTGGATGGTCGGGGTCTCGGACTTCTGGGACCCGAGCGGACCGCCCTTCAGCGTGCCGTCGATGGCGGCGAAGGAGTTGGTGACCTTCCACTCGACGGCGGACGGGGTGCCCACCTTCGCCTCGGCGACGGTCAGCACCGCCGGGTCGAAGTCGGCGCCGAGCGCGGACACGTCCAGCGTGTAGGGGTTGTCCAGGTCGGGCGAGGTGCGGCGGGCCTCGACCTCGACCTCCCACACGCCCGGGGTCGGGTTCGCGTACGAGCGCAGGTCCGGACGGCAGGTGTTCGCCGGGTTGTAGTGCGGGTAGCAGACGTTGGACGCGGTCGACTCGAACGGCACGCCGTACGGGTGGATCGCGATGAACCGGGTCTGGCTCTGCTCCTTCAGACCGCCGAGGGCGACCTCAAGGGTCTTCGCGCCCTCCGGGACGGTGATGAAGTACGACTTCACGCCGTTGCGCTGCACGGAGCCGGTGGCGGTGAAGCGGTAGCCGGGGGCCGTCAGGTCCTCGGCGGCGACGACGGTCGCCATGATCTGCTTGTCGACGCCCTCGGTGAAGAAGTCGTCGGCCTCCAGGATGACGCTGTGCACGCCGGCGGCCTTCGGACGGGCCTGCAGCTTGACGGTGACCGGCTTGTTCAGCGGCAGCGCCACCCAGGGGCTGCCGAGGAGGCGGAAGGTGCCGTCGTTGTACTTCAGGTCCAGCTTGTGCCAGACCGTGCGGCTCGGGCCGCTGGTGCGCGTGACGGTGACCTCGTAGACCTTCTTCTGGCCGACCTTGAGGCCGCCCTCGCGGTCGTACACGCCGGTGCCGGTGTGCGGGGCCGGGAAGATCACGGTGTCGACGGGGGCCTCGACCTTGTAGTCGTGCGCGGTCGCGCCGAACAGGATCGAGTCCCAGGCGTCGACGATGTTCACGAGGCCGGCGCCCTGCTCGTGCGCCGCGACGCCGGAGATCCGCTTGGCGGTCGAGGTGAGCGCGGTGCGCAGGGTCAGCGGGGACAGCTCGATGTGCCGCTGCTTGGCCGCGGAGATCAGCAGCGCGCTGGCGCCGGCGACCTGGGGCGAGGACATCGAGGTGCCGTTGAACATGGCGTAGCCGGCGGGCAGCTCGTAGCCGGCCTCGGGCACGGGGGAGCCGGCCTGCCAGGTCGGAACGCTGCTGATGGCCGAGCCGGGGCCGGTCACGGTCGGGGTGAAGCCGCCGTCCTCGCGCGGACCGCGCGAGGAGAAGGGGAACATGGCGTACTTCTTCGTGACGTCGGAGCCGTAGTTGGCGGCCCAGGTCGCCTTGGAGACGCCGGCGCCCACCGAGATCACCTTGTCGGCCAGACCGGGGTCGCCGATGGTGTTGGTGCCGGGGCCGGAGTTGCCGGCGGAGATGACCAGCTGGACGCCGTACTCGTCGATCAGCCGCGTGTAGAGGCGGGCGCGGACGTTGTCGCCGTCGTTGAGCGCGGGCAGGCCGCCGATCGACATGTTGACGATGTCGACGCCGCGGTTGACGACCAGGTCCACCATGCCCTCGGTGAGGGCGGTGTTGGTGCAGCCGCCGGACCAGGTGCAGGCGCGGGCGGACACGATCTTCGCGCCGGGGGCGGCGCCGTCCATCCGGCCGCCGAACATGCCGTTGGCGGCGGTGATGCCGGCGACGTGGGTGCCGTGGGCGGACTCGACGACACCGATGTTGACGAAGTCGGCCTTCTTGCCGACCCAGGGCCCGCCGTACGGGTCCATCGGGACGTCCTTGCGGATCTCCACCACGAACGGGGTCCGCTCGGCCACGTCGGTGGTCGGGTCGTCCGTGCCGAAGTAGCCGATCTGGTAGCCGTCCTTGTACGGCTTCATCGGCTCGTTGTTGGTGAAGTCGCCGTCCTGGTCGGTGTCGACGCGGACGGTGCCGGCGACCGGGTCGTACAGCATGCCGAAGACGTCGGTGGTGTCGCCGTCCCGGTTGATGTCGCCCGCCGGGTCTCCGCCCGCGGTGACCGCCTCGGTGAAGCGGTTGAAGCGGAAGGACCCCTCGGGCGCCTTCCAGCTCTGCCCGGAGGCCGTGAACACCGGGCCGGAGACCTCGGTGACCTGGGCGCGCCAGGTGCCGTCGCCCTCGGTGATCGGGTCGGTGGCGGTGACCCAGTCGACGATCTTGCGCTCGCCGGTGGTGGTCTTCTGCAGGGCCGGGTGGGCGAGGTCGACGCCCGAGTCGAGGATGCCGATGGTCACGCCGCGGCCGTCGGCCCTGGGGTGGTCCTGGACGAACTCGACCGCACCGGTCTCGAAGGACGGGTTGTACGGGTTCTTCGCGGGCGTCTTCGCGTCGGGGCCCGTGTAGGTCCGCTTGCGACGGGTGCCGTCGACCGCACTCGTGGTACCGGCGTCCGGGGTCGGGTCGTCGAGCTCGATCTCCGCCTGGAGGTCGATCGACAGGACCGAGGAGAGCTTGGTCGCGGCCGTGATGGCGGCCTTGGCCTTCTTGACGGGGAGGGTGGCGCGGACGTAGCCGAGCTTGTCCTCCTGCTTGCCGACGGAGGCTCCGGGGACGGAGTCCAACTGGCCGGCGACCTGCTCGGTGGCGCCGGGCGCGGTGGCGACGAGCACGGTGACGTTCTGCTGGCCGCTGGCCTCGGCCTCGGAGAGCCGCTGGGCGTCGGTGGAGCCGAGCTTGTCGGCGGGGTCCGCGGTCTTGACCGGGGGAGTGGTGCTCGTCGGATCGTCGGCGGCGAGGACCGGAGCGGCGCCTGCCGCGACCAGCGCGGTCACGAGGCCGGCGGCGGCGGCGATGCGGGCCGCGCGTCTCGTCCCGTGGGTCGAGCGTCCGGGTATGGAGCTCTGCGTTTTGGGGGTGGTCATTTACATCCCTGTTTGTGAAAGAAGAGGGTCCGGATTCCGGTACCGGATGACCGCTCAGCCTTTCGCAAGTGACAGGGTTTTGGGGAGGGTTCACGGGGGGCGGGATGTGTACGTGGCGCACATCCGCCAGTGCGGAACACGCGCCACACGGGACGAAACGCCCCCAAGGGGACGGGGTGCCAGGTGCTGCGGGAGTTCCCCGGGTGCTATCGGTCCTTGGTGCGGGCGTAGTGGCGCGAGGCCTTGGCGCGGTTGCCGCAGGCCGCCATCGAACACCAACGGCGGGTGCCGTTGCGCGAGGTGTCGAAGAAGTGCAGGATGCAGGCTTCGTGGGCGCAGGCCCGGATCCGGTCGGGAGCCGTGCGCAGCAGGTCGAGGTAATCGCGGGCGGCGGTCCAGGCCGGACCCCAGGTCGGATCGGTGAACTCCGCCTCTTCGCCGGGGCCTTCGGTGGTGAGGGTGGCCCGGATGCGGCCGTGGTCGAGGACGGCGTCGACGCGCGCGGTGGCGGCGGGGTCGCCGGGCCGGTCGACGAGCGAGGCGAGCGCGTCCCGGGCGGCCAGGGTGTGCCGCAGGGTGGTGGCGTCGGCGGTGAACCGCCCCTCCAGGCCGTTGGCGGCGAGCCAGACGGCGAGGCCGTCGGTGTCCGTCAGCAGGTCCTGGCGGACGCCCTCCACGTTCCAGCGGGTGTTGAGCAGGTCCAGGGAGACGGGCTCGCCGATGAGCGGCCGGGGGTCGACGGCGGTCATGGTGGCACCCTCCTCGCGGAACTAACCCCTCAAGATTACGTGAGCGGTTGACCCTCGCCGTAACTAACCCTTAAAGTCGAATTAGAGGGTTAGCCCGAGGGGGGCGTGCCACGAGAGGAAGGGAAGCGTCATGTCCGCGATCGGAACGCTCGCCACCCACCACGTCGGCCTCAACGTCACGGATCTGGAGCGCTCGCTCGCCTTCTACGGCGACGTCCTCGGCTTCGAGGTCCTCGGCCGGGGCGAGGAGGAGGGCAGTCGCTACGCCTTCCTCGGCCAGGACGGCCGCCTCGTGCTCACCCTCTGGCAGCAGTCCCGGGGCGCCTATGACCCTGCCCGGCCCGGTCTCCACCACCTCGCCTTCGAGGCCGAGTCCATCGATCACGTCCGCGCCGCCGAGGCCGCGCTCCTCGCCTGCGGCGCTTCCTTCGCGTACGAGGGCGTCGTCGCCCACCGCGAGGGGGCGGCCTCCGGCGGCATCTTCTTCCACGACCCGGACGGGACCCGCCTGGAAATTTCGGTCCCGAAGGGTGCGGAGCACGTCGAAGCCCCCTCGGAAACCGCCCCCACCTGCGGTTTCTTCTAGGCGGCGGGCGAAGGCCCCTCACCCCCCCCGGGTGGCCGGAGCCACGGCCGAAACGCGTCCGGGCGCCCCGGGACGTCCCAGCGCCCCGATTCCTCCGGGGCTCGACGCGGAACGGCCGGGCGTGCCCCGCGCACCACCCCCGCGCCGGGGGCGCGCCCGTCGCCCCCCGCTCCCCAGGAGGTCCCCGTGAACACCGCCTACCACCCCGGCTCCCTCGCCGTGCAGGAGCGCGTCGGCGTCCGTGACCTCGCGGACCGCATCAGCCGTTCCATCACCTCCGGCATCCGCCCGGTCGCCGCCGCCTTCCTGGAGGCCCAACCCATGTTGATGCTCGGTGCGGAGGACACCGAGGGGCACGTCTGGTCCCATCTGTTCACCGGCCCGCCCGGCTTCGTCCGGGCCGTCGGGCCGCACACGGTCTCGGTGGCCGCAGCCCTCCCCGCGGACACCCCCGAAGGCGCCCCCGTCGGCACCCTCGCCCTCGCCCCCCGCTCCCCAGGAGGTCCCCGTGAACACCGCCTACCACCCCGGCTCCCTCGCCGTGCAGGAGCGCGTCGGCGTCCGTGACCTCGCGGACCGCATCAGCCGTTCCATCACCTCCGGCATCCGCCCGGTCGCCGCCGCCTTCCTGGAGGCCCAACCCATGTTGATGCTCGGTGCGGAGGACACCGAGGGGCACGTCTGGTCCCATCTGTTCACCGGCCCGCCCGGCTTCGTCCGGGCCGTCGGGCCGCACACGGTCTCGGTGGCCGCAGCCCTCCCCGCGGACACCCCCGAAGGCGCCCCCGTCGGCACCCTCGCCCTCGACCCCCGCACCCGCCGCCGCATGCGGCTCAACGGCACCGCCCGGACCAGCGGCCGCGGCTTCACCGTCGAGGCCGAGCAGGTCTTCTCCAACTGCCCCAAGTACCTGCAGAAGAGGGAGTGGTACGGCTCCGAACCCCCCGGCCCCGAAGCCGGTGCCGTGCGACGCGGCGAGGCGCTCACCTCCGAGCAGGCGCGCCGGATCCGCGCCGCCGACACCTTCTTCATCTCCACGACCGCCCCCGACGGCGTCGACACGAGCCATCGCGGCGGCAACCCCGGCTTCGTCCGGGTCGACGGCCCGCGCGAACTCGGCTGGCGTGACTACCCGGGCAACGCGATGTTCCTGACCCTGGGCAACCTGGAGTCGGACGGCCGTGCCGGAGTCCTCTTCCTGGACTGGGGGACGGGGTGGACGCTCCGGGTCAGCGGCCGGGCGCACACCGAGTACGGCCCCGAGGGCCGCTTCACCCGCCTCCGGGTCGACCGCACGGTCGAGGACCCGGCCGGCAGCCCCCTGCGCTGGTCGGCCCCCGCGTACTCCCCGGCCAATCCGGCCGTTCCCTGACCGTTCCGCTCCCCGATGTCCGAAGGACCGCCCGTGCCCATCGTGCCGACCCCCGAAGCCGCCGTGCCCGCCGTGACGCCTCCCTCCGTTCCGGCGGCGACCGGCCGACCCCGGCCTCCCGCCCGGCCCCGCCCGCGGGTCGTGTTCGTGTCCACCACCGCCTCCGTCACCGCGCTCCTCCTCCTGGTCGCGGTCGGCGCCCTGCTCCGCCAGCCGCTGCTCATCCCGCCGCTCGCGGCGAGCATGGCGTTGGTCGCGGGCGCTCCCGACCTCCCGCTCTCCCAACCGCGTTCGGTCGTCGGCGGCCAGTTGCTCTCCGCCCTCACCGGCTTCGGCGTCCTCGCCGCGGCCGAACCCGGGCCGTGGGCCGCCGCCGTCGCGGGCGGTCTCGCCCTCGGCGCGATGACGCTCGCCCGCACCCCGCACTCGCCCGCCGCGGCCACGGCCGTCATCGTCGCCCTCCAGGCACCGCCCTTCTGGTCGTTTCTCGGCCTCCTTGCCCTCGCGGCCCTCCTCCTGGTCGCCCTGGGGCCGGTGGCCGCCCGTGCCGCGGGGCGGACGTACCCCCGGTACTGGATCTAATCTCTTTGCATGCAGCAGGAGTTGAGGGTGGCGGCCTACGCCGTGTGTGTGCGTGACGGGCAGCTGCTCCTGGCCCGCTGGGTCGCGAAGGACGGCAGCAAGCGCTGGACCCTTCCGGGCGGTGGCATGGACCACGGCGAGGAGCCCGTCCGCACCGTCGTCCGTGAGGTCGAGGAGGAGACGGGGTACCTCGTCGAGCCCACTGTCCTCCTCGGCGTCGACTCCATCCGGCGTTCCTGGCTCAGGAGGTTCGACGGGCCCGGTGACTGGCAGGGGCTGCGGATCATCTACGAGGCCCAGGTCACCGGGGGTTCCCTGCGCAACGAGATCGACGGTTCCACGGACCTCGCTGCCTGGCACCCGCTCGACTCCGTGCCCTCCCTGACCCGTGTCGAGCTCGTCGACATCGGCCTCGACCTGTGGCGGGAGCGTCCGCCGGTCGGCCGTTCCCGCTTCACCACCCCGGGAAACGGCTGACCCTTCGGAGAGCGGCCGGAAAGGGCCCAACCATCGGAATCCCTCTCAACCCGCCCCGCCGGGAACGCGGTCCCCTCCCGTGACCGATCAGCCCGCACGTCAGGGGAGTCCGCATGCCAACCGCACGCACCGTCCGCACCGTCCGCATCGTCGCCGCCTCCGTCCTCCTGGCGGGTTTCGCCGCTCCCGCCCTGGCCGCTCCCGCCCTGGCCGCCTCCGCGAAACAGGACCACGCGGCCACCCTGCGGGCCCTCGACACGGCCGTCGCCGCCGGCGTCCCCGGAGCCGTCGCCCAGGCCCGCGACGGCCGCGACCACTGGACCGGCACGGCCGGCGACCGCAAGGGCAACGACCGCTACCGCGTGGGCTCCATCACCAAGACCTTCACCGCCACCGTCCTCCTCCAGCTCCAGGCGGAGGGCCGCATCGACCTCGACGACCCGGTCGAGAAGTGGCTCCCCGGGGTCGTCCGCGGAAACGGTCACGACGGTACGAGGATCACCGTCCGCCAGCTGCTCAACCACACCAGCGGCATCTACAACTACACCAGCGACCCCGACTTCCGGCAGAAGGTCTTCAGCACCGGGTTCCTGGAGCACCGCTACGACACCTGGACCCCGCGGCAGCTCGTCTCCCTGGCGATGGCCCACGAGCCCGACTTCGCCCCGGGGACCGACTGGAACTACTCCAACACCAACTTCGTCCTCGCCGGCATGGTGATCGAGGAGGTCACCGGGCGCCCCTACGGAAAGGCCGTCGAGAACCGGATCATCAAGCCGCTCAAACTGCGTGCCACCAGCGTCCCCGGGACCCGCTCGACGATGCCGAAGCCCAGCAGCCCGGCGTACTCCACGCTCTCCGTGGACGGGAACGCCCCCGTGCACGAGGTTTCCGCGCTCAACCCGAGCATCGCGGGCGCGGCAGGAGAGATGGTCTCCGACTCCCGGGACCTCCAGACCTTCTACCGGGCCCTGCTCAAGGGCCGGCTCCTGTCGAAGTCCGCGCTGAAGGAAATGACCACCACGGTCCCGATCTCCCCCAACCGCCCGGACGTGGGGTACGGTCTCGGGCTCATGAAGCAGGAGCTGAGCTGCGGCAAGGAGGTCTGGGGCCACGGCGGCGGCATCCACGGTTCCGCCTCCTTCGCCCAGGTCACCCGCGACGGCGAGCACTCCCTCGCCGGCAACTTCAACGCCGACTGGACGGGGGACAGCGGGAAGGTCGTCGAAGCCGAGTTCTGCGGCACCGACCCGGAGGGGTAGTCGTCACCGAGGCAGGACGACGACGTACGCGGCGGGCTTCCGGTCCGCCGCGGCCATCAGGGCGGTGCAGACCACGGCGGCCTGCTGGTCCATCGCCTCGCGCAGCTTGCGCGGGGTGAGGTGGACGACCGTGATGCCGAGCCGCTCCAGGTGCTCCCGCTTGCGGGTGTACTCGTTCCACAGCTCCTCGTCGTCCTGCTGCGGCGCCCGGGTGTCCAGCTCGACGGCGACCGCGTGCTCGGGCCAGTAGGCGTCCACCCCACCCAGGTGCGGGCCGCCCGGCAACCGCAGGTCCACGTTCCACAGCGGGTCCGGCAGTCCGAACTCCCGCACCATCGAGTAGAGCCGTTCTTCGGAGAGCGAGCGCCCCTCGGCGAGCAGCGCGTCCACCGCGTCCACCACGTGCGGCCGGGAGAGCAGTCGCTGCCGAGTCAACTCCCTTACCAGCAGGCTGGTTTCGCAGTGGCCGCCACGCACGGCATCGGTGAGCAACCGGCGCACCGCCTCCGCGTCCGAGAGGCCCGACACCGCATCGGCGACGGCGCGGGCGACGGGGGCGACGGGGAGGTCGGTGAGCTCCACCGGCTCCGGCGGCTCGGGGGTGCGCACCACCCGCACCGAAGCGGTCGAGCGCAGGCGCCGGGTGCGCGGCACCAGCACGTCGATCCGCTCCAGGGCGGTGAGCGGAGGTGCGGAGGGGAGACGGTGCAGGGCCAGGGCGGCGAGCCCGGTGATCATCGGTTCGGGTCCCTGCGGGGGTACCGCTCCGGTCCCGCGGGCGTAGAGCAGGGCGGCGCGCAGCCGGTCCTCGCTGGTCGGCGCCCCGGGCTGGAGCAGGAACACCCCCGGCAGCAGCTGCTGCCAGCCGCCGGGCCGGCACTGTGCGGCGACCTCTGCGGCGGAAACGCCCTGCGCCCTCAACTGCTGGGCAGAAGCAAGGCGTTGGGTCCGGCCGGTGCAGGAGGAGAGGGGGAGGGGGCGGGGGGTGATGGGGGTGTTGTGGTTCATGTTCGGGGTCTTCCGTCCCCCGAGGCCTCCCTAACCCCTGTTACACATCCGTCGACAATTGGGGACAAGACCGCCCTAAAGTACGCGCGTTCGAGTACCGATGGGGCCCATCGCCTTCGATGCCACCGAGAGGGCCGCGGACCGAAGCCCGCGGCCCCCTCGGTGACGGTCTCACTCCGCCGCGCCGTCGCAGGACTGGGCCCGCAGTGCCCGCGCCAGGTCGTCGCGCGACTCCAGGACGAGTCGGCGCAGCGCCGGCGCCGCCCCGGCGTGCTTCGACAGCCAGGAGTCCGCCGCCGCCAGCGTCGCCTCGCTGTCCTGCAGCCCCGGGAACAGGCCCCGGACCACGTCGATGCCGATCTGGATCGACCGCTCGCCCCACAACCGCTCGATCGCGGCGAAGTACTTCTCCGCGTACGGGGCGATCAGCTCGCGCTGCGAGGGCTGTACGAAGCCCGCGATGGTCGCCTCCACCAGGGCGTTCGACAAGACGTCCGACTCGACGACCTGCGCCCATGCCTGTGCCTTGACCGCGGACGAGGGGCGCGAGGCCAGCAGTCGGGTCTGGTGGCGCTTGCCCGTCGCGGTGTCGTCCCGGGCCAGTTCCTCGCCGATCCGGGCCTCGTCCGCCCGGCCGTGCACGGCCAGCGGGGAGAGCAGTGCCCAGCGCAGTTCCTGGTCGACATCGAGGCCGTCGACCTCGGCGGTGCCGTCGAGCAGCCCCTCCAGGAGCTGGAAGTCGGCCTCGGTGGAGGCGGTCGCCGCGAAGAACCGCGCCCAGGTCAACTGGTGCTCGCTGCCCGGCTCGGCCGTCCGCAGCTCGCGCAGCCCGCCTTCGGCGAGCAGTCGCCCGCCCTCCTCGCGCCACGCGGGCGCCGCGTACAGGGTGACGGCCGACTTCGCCCAGCCGTGCACCATCTGGAGGACGCCGATGTGGGTCTCGCGTCCCGCGAAGGCGAGCGCGACGGCGACGAAGTCACGGGCGGGCATCAGCCCGTCACGGGTCAGGTTCCACAACGCCGACCAGCCCAGCGCGCGGGCCAGCGGGTCGGTGATGTCACCGAGGTGGGCGCGCAGGGTGGCGAGCGACCCCTCGTCGAAGCGGATCTTGCAGTAGGTGAGGTCGTCGTCGTTGACGAGGACCAGATCGGGCCGCTCTTCGCCGGCGAGCGCGGAGACGACCGTTCGGGCACCGGTGACGTCGGCCTCGGCCCGTGCGTACCGCACGAGCTCGCCGCCCGAGAGCCGGTAGAGCCCCACGGCGGCCCGGTGCGGGCGCAGCTCGTCGCCCTCCTGGAGGACGGCGAGCTCGACGATCCGGCCCTCCGCGTCGTAGGTGACGGCCGGGGTCAGGGTGTTCACGCCGGAGGTCTGCAACCAGGACTTCGCCCAGGCCTTCATGTCCCGCCCGGAGGTCTCCTCCAGGATCGAGAGGAGGTCGGCCAGCCGCGTGTTCCCGTAGGCGTGGCGCTTGAAGTAGCGGCGCGCGCCCTCCATGAACGCGTCCCGGCCGGCGTACGCGACCAACTGCTTCAGGACGGAGGCGCCCTTGGCGTAGGTGATCCCGTCGAAGTTGAGCTTGGCGTCCTCCAGGTCACGGATGTCCGCCGTGATCGGGTGCGTGGACGGCAGCTGGTCGGCGCGGTAGGCCCAGGCCTTGCGGTTGTTGGCGAAGGTCACCCAGCTGTTGGTGAAGCGGGTGGCCTCGGCGTTCACGAAGGAGCCCATGAAGTCCGCGAAGGACTCCTTCAGCCACAGGTCGTCCCACCAGACCATGGTGACCAGGTCGCCGAACCACATGTGCGCCATCTCGTGGAGGATGACGTTGGCCCGGGCCTCGTACGAGGCCCGGGTGACCTTGCCCCGGAAGACGTACTCCTCGCGGAAGGTGACCATGCCCGGGTTCTCCATCGCGCCGAGGTTGTACTCGGGGACGAAGGCCTGGTCGTACTTGCCGAAGGGGTACGGGTAGTCGAAGTTCTCGTGGAAGAAGTCGAAGCCCTGCTTGGTGATCAGGAAGATGTCGTCCGGGTCGAAGTGCTTCGCGAGGGACTTGCGGCACATCGCGCCGAGCGGGATCTCCAGCTCGCCGCGCGCGTAGGTGTCGGTGACGTAGTGGTACGGGCCGGCGACGACGCACGTGATGTACGTGGAGATCGGCGCCGTCTCCGCGAATCGCCACGTGCCCTCCGCGTCCTGCTCGCCCGCGCCGTTCGACCAGACGGTCCACCCCTCCGGCGCGGTCACGGCGAAGCGGTACGGGGCCTTGAGGTCGGGCTGCTCGAAGTTGGCGAACACCCGACGGGCGTCGGCCGGCTCGTACTGGGTGTAGAGGTAGACCTCGCCGTCCTCCGGGTCGACGAAGCGGTGCATGCCCTCGCCGGTCCGGCTGTAGGCGCACTGCGCGTCCACCACCAGCGTGTTCTCTTCGGCCAGGTCGTCGAGCGCGATCCGCGTGCCGTCGAAGACCGCTGCCGGGTCGAGGGAGCGGCCGTTGAGGGTGACCGCGTTCACCGACGGGGCGATCAGGTCGACGAAGGTGCTCGTGCCCCCGCCGGTGCGACGGAACCGGATCGTCGTCTCCGAGCGGAAGGTGCGCACCGCCTCGGTGGACTCGCCCACCGCCGATCGTAGGTCGAGGAAGACCTCGTAGGCGTCGACGGACAGCAGCGAGGCCCGCTCGTGGGCCTCGTCGCGGGACAGGTTCTCACCGGGCACGGTCACTCCTTCGTGGCACGTTTGGAACAGCACCGATCTTCCCACGTGCCGCTGTCGCGCGGTACGAGGGAATGCCGTCACGGGACGTCGGCGTTGGCTCCTTTCGGTGCACCACCTTCATCGCGGCCTTACCGAGGAGTGACATGTCCGAGACCAGGACCACCGCCGACTTCTACTTCGATCCGCTCTGCCCCTGGGCCTGGATGACCTCCCGCTGGATGCTGGAGGTGGAGCAGGTGCGCCCGGTCGACGTCCGCTGGAAGGTCATGAGCCTGGCGGTGCTCAACGAGAACCGGCTCGACGAGCTCCCGCCGGAGTACCGGGAGATGCTGGAGACCCAGGCCTGGGGCCCGGTCCGCGTGGTGACGGCCGCCCAGGTGCTGCACGGTGACGAGGTCGTCGGGAAGCTGTACACGGCCCTCGGCACCCGCTTCCACAACAACGGCGAGGGGGCGACCCGCGAGGCGATCGTGGGCGCCCTGACCGACGTCGGGCTGCCCGAGGACCTCGCGGACTTCGCCGACAAGGACACCTACGACGCCGAGCTCCGGGCCTCCCACAAGGAGGGCATCGAGAAGGTCGGCCAGGACGTCGGCACCCCGGTCATCGCGGTGCCGGGTCCGACGGGCGACGAGGTCGCCTTCTTCGGCCCGGTCGTCACCCCGACCCCGCGCGGCGAGGCGGCGGCCCGGTTGTGGGACGGCACCCTGCTCGTGGCGTCGACGCCGGGCTTCTACGAGATCAAGCGCACCCGTACGGCGGCGCCGAGCTTCGAGTAGGCCCCGGGCACGACACGGAAGGACCCCCGCGATTCCTGTCATCGCGGGGGTCCTCCCTTTCATCCGCCTGCCCGGTGAAGGTGGAGAAGACGATCACGAGCAGGACGTTCTCAGATGCCGATGAGCGGGGTGCGTCCCTTGGCGTCGGCGTAGCGCTTCTGCACGTCCTGCCAGTTGACGACCTGCCACATGGCCTCGATGAAGTCGACCTTCTGGTTCTTGTACTGCAGGTAGAAGGCGTGCTCCCAGGCGTCGAAGACGAGGATCGGGACCGAGCCCTGACCGACGTTGCCCTGGTGGTCGTAGACCTGCTCGACGATCAGCCGGCCGCTGAGCGGTTCGTACGCGAGGACGCCCCAGCCGGAGCCCTGGGTGGTCGCGGAGGCCTTGGTCAGCTGGGTCTTGAACGCGGCGAAGGAGCCGAAGGAACCGGCGATCGCGTCCGCGAGCTCACCCACGCCGTCCGCCGCCGAGGGCTCGCCACCCCCTCCGTCCTTCGGGCTGCTCATGTTGTTCCAGTAGATGGAGTGGAGGACGTGGCCGGAGAGGTGGAAGGCCAGGCTCTTCTCCAGGCCGTTGATCGCCTCCCACCGTTCCTTCTCGCGGGCCTCCGCCAACTGCTCCAGGGTGTCGTTCGCGCCCTTGACGTAGGCGGCGTGGTGCTTGTCGTGGTGCAGCTCGATGATCTGCGGATTGATCACCGGCTCCAGCGCCGCGTAGTCGTACGGCAGCTCGGGAAGTGTGTAGATCGCCATGTACGGGCCCCCTTTGACCGCTCCTGCTTATTGCAACTTATATGCAAGTGCAGGCTAGCAGTAGGTGCGTACAGAGATCGATCACCCCGCCCGTACGGCGGTGCCCGGCCGTTCCGCCTCCGGACGCGACGAGACCCCCGGACCAGCACGGGTCCGGGGGTCTCGTCGTACGGGGTCGGTCAGGACGTCCGGCCCCTTCCCGCCCTCTGGCGCACAAAGCCGATCGCGGCGAGCAGCAGGGTCAGCGCACCCGTCGAGTACAGCTGCACCCGGGTGCCCTCCTCACGGGCCATCAGGACGAAGACCGCGGCCATGCCGGCCAGCGCCGCCCAGGTCAGAACGGGGAAGGCCCACATCCGCACGACCAGCTTCTCGGGTGCCTCGCGCTCGGTGCGGCGACGCAGCACCAACTGGGAGGCGGCGATGAAGAACCAGACGACCAGGATGATCGCGCCGATGGTGTTGAGCAGCCAGACGAAGGCCCGGTCCGGCGACCAGTGGCTCAGCAGCACGCAGCCGAAGCCGACGAGGCAGGACACGAGCACCGCCGGCCGCGGGACCCCGTGGGAGAGCCGGCCGAGCGCCCGAGGGCCCTGGCCGCGTGCGACCAGCGAGCAGGCCATCCGGGAGGCGCCGTAGACGTTGGCGTTCATCGCGGAGAGCAGGGCGACGAGTATCACCACGTCCATGATCTGACCGGCCCCCGGGATACCCAGATGGTTGAGGGCGGCGACGTACGGACCCTTCTCGGTGACCTCCTCGGCGTCCCACGGGACGAGCGTGACGATCACCGCCATGGAGCCGACGTAGAAGAGCGCGATCCGCCACATCGCCGTGCGCACGGCCTTCGCCACGCCCTGCACCGGCTGCTCCGACTCGGCCGCCGCGATGGTGACCGTCTCCAGGCCGCCGTATGCGAAGACGGAGGCCAACAGGCCCACGACCAGCCCTTCGGAGCCGTGCGGGAAGAAGCCGCCGTCCCCGGTGAGGTTCGTCGTGCCGGGGGAGTCCGTGCCGGGCAGGAGGCCGGCGATCGCGAGGACGCCGATGCCGAGGAAGAGGACGATCGCGCCGACCTTGAGCGCCGCGAACCAGAACTCGAACTCGCCGAAGTTCTTCACCGCCGCCAGGTTGGTGGCGCAGAAGGCGGCGACGAAGAGCGCGACCCAGGCCCACTCGGGGGTGCCGGGAAGCCAATCGGTCATGATGTCGGCGGCGCCGATGGCCTCCAGGCCGACGGCGACGCAGAGCAGGAACCAGAAGGCCCAGCCCGAGGTGAAGCCCGCCCAGGAGCCGAAGGCCCGCTCGGCGTGGACGGAGAAGGAGCCTGAGGCCGGGTTCGCGGCCGACATCTCGCCGAGCATCCGCATCACCAGCATCACGAGGACACCGGAGAGGGCATAGGCGATCACGATCGACGGGCCGGCGGCGGCGATGCCGGTGCCCGATCCGACGAAGAGTCCGGCACCGATGACGCCCCCGAGGGCGATCATCGAGAGGTGGCGCTGCTTCAGGCCGTGTGCAAGGCCCTCGACGGGTGCGGTCGCACCGTCCTTGCGGTCGGCCGGCGCGGGCGCAGTGGTCCGAGACATGGGCGAACCCTGTTCACTAGCTGAGACGGGGAGGGGCCCACAGTCTGGGGGGACACACCACTCAGGGGGAGCGGGTGTCCGATATCCGGGCACCTGCTTCACCCGGAGTGAACGACCGGCCCCCTTCCGTGCGCAGCTCGCGCACTCCGGCCACCAGGAGCACCATCCCGACGGCTCCCGCCGACCACAACACCTGCGGTCGCGTCCCGGCATCGAGCACCATCAGGACCAGCACCGCGGCCATCGCGGCGAGCGCCGTCCAGGTGAGCCACGGAAAGCCCCACATCCGCAGGCTCAGTCGCTCGGGCGCCTCGCGCTCGATCCGGCGCCGCAGGCGCAACTGTGAGACGGCGATCAGCGCCCAGACGAAGAGCAACACCGCGCCGACCGCGTTCAGCATGTACAGGAAGACGGAGTCCGGCCACTTCAGATTGAGCAGCACGGAGGCGAAGCCGAACGCCACCGAGGCGAGCACCGCCCGGCGCGGCACCCCACCCCCGCTCCCGGCCGCGCCCGGGTGGGAGGCGCCCCGCCCGGAGAGCCGGAGCAAGCCCTTCGGGGCCTCGCCCCGCCCAGCGAGCGAGAACAGCATCCGGGACGACCCGTACAGGTTCGCGTTGAGGGCCGAGAGCAGTGCGGCGAACACCACCACGTCCATGATCCGGCCCGCTCCCGGAACGCTGATGGCGTCCAGCACCGCCACATAGGGGGACTCGCCCGGCTCCATCGAGGTCCAGGGCAGCAGCGTCACGACGATCAGCATCGAGCCCACGTAGAAGAAGAGGATCCGCCACACCGCGCTGCGCACCGCCCGGGCCACGTTCCGTGCCGGATCGTCCGACTCGGCCGCCGCGATCGTCACGACCTCCAGGCCGCCGAAGGCGAAGACCACGACGAGCACCCCGGACACGACCCCCGACCAGCCGTGCGGCAGGAAACCGCCCTGCCCGGTCAGGTTGGCGAGCCCCGCCGGGTCCGTGTCGGGCAGCCAGCCACCGATCGCCAGCACTCCGAGCACGAGGAAGAGGACGATCGCGCCGACCTTGAGCGCCGCGAACCAGAACTCGAACTCGCCGAAGTTCTTCACCGACGCCAGGTTGGCCAGGGTGAAGACGACCATGAAGAGCAGCACCCAGCCCCACCGCGGCACGTCCGGAACCCAACCGTGCGCGATCCGCGCCGCGCCCGTCGCCTCCGCGGCGAGGACCACGACGAGCAGGAACCAGTACAACCACCCCACCGAGAAGCCCGCCCAGCGGCCGAGCGCCCGCTCCGCGTGGACGGAGAAGGACCCCGAGGAGGGCATCGCGGCCGACATCTCGCCGAGCATCCGCATCACCAGCATCGCGAGCCCGCCGGCAAGCAGGTACGAGACGACGATGCCGGGGCCGGCGACCGCGATCCCGGCGCCCGAGCCGACGAAGAGCCCGGCGCCGATCACCCCGCCGAGCCCCAGCATCGTCAGGTGACGCTGCTTCAAGCCGTGGGACGGCGGCTCCGGTTCGACGGGCGGACCGGTGGTCGGAGAGGACGTCGGAGCGTCAAGCATGGAAGGAACTCACGTTCTCGGGGATTAGGAGCTTTATGGAGACCCCACAGTCTCTCCATTGACCTCTTGAGAGAGCAAAAGGTGCGTCTCCTTAGGATGTCCACGTGACAAGGGTCACGTGATCCGAGGTGTGAGGATGTGCCTTTGTCAGAACCCAATGAAGTGGCTGCCGTTCCCTTTGTCGGCGGCTGACGGTGATCGACCGTTCACTCCTGGCATAGCGTCAACCTGTCCCTCCCACCCTCACCCCGCGGAGTACCCGATGAGCACCGCCGTCGCCCCCGCCCGCTCCCTCCCCGCGGGCGCCGTCCTCGCCGATCTGCTTCCGGCGAGCCGCGCCCGCGAGATCGCCCTGGTCGTCGGCGGCGCCGTCCTCACCGGCATCGCCGCGCAGATCGCGGTCCCCGTTCCCGGCTCCCCGGTCCCGGTCTCCGGCCAGACCTTCGCCGCCCTGCTCGTCGGCACCGCCCTCGGTGCCCGCCGCGGCTTCCTCTCCCTCGCCCTGTACGCGGTCGCGGGAGTGGCGGGCGTCCCGTGGTTCGCCCAGGCCAGCTCCGGCTACGGAATGCCCTCCTTCGGGTACATCCTCGGCATGCTCCTCGCCTCGACCGTCGTCGGCGCCCTCGCCCGCCGCGGCGCCGACCGTTCGGTGCTCCGCACGGCCGGTGCCATGGCGCTCGGCTCCGCGATCATCTACGCGGTCGGCGTCCCCTACCTGGCCCTCGCCACCGGCATGACCCTCGGCCAGGCAGTCAGCGCCGGCCTCGTTCCGTTCCTCATCGGCGACGCCCTCAAGGCCGCGCTCGCCATGGGCGCCCTGCCGGCCGCCTGGAAGCTCGTCGAGCGCAAGGGCTGAACCGGCCGCCCCGTGCCGTGAAGGGCCCCGCCGCTCCCGACGGAACGGCGGGGCCCTCCGTGCGCGCGGGGAGCGGGCCCCGCACGGAGCGACCCGGCGACCCCGCTGACCGCCTCCCGGCCCCCGGCGTGCCACACTCGGCGTCATGCGCGTCTACATCGGTTCCGACCACGCCGGCTACGAACTCAAGAACCACCTCGTCGAGTGGCTCACGGCTCACGGCCACGAGCCCGTCGACTGCGGCCCCCACATCTACGACGCCCTCGACGACTACCCGCCGTTCTGCCTGCGCGCCGCCGAGAAGACGGCCGCGGACCCGGACAGCCTGGGCATCGTCATCGGCGGCTCCGGCAACGGCGAGCAGATCGCCGCGAACAAGGTGAAGGGGGTACGTGCGGCCCTCGCCTGGAGCGAGCAGACCGCCGCCCTCGGCCGCGAGCACAACAACGCCAACGTGATCTCCGTCGGCGGCCGGATGCACACCCAGGAAGAGGCGACCAAGTTCGTCGAGATCTTCCTGAACACCCCGTACTCCGGCGACGAGCGCCACACCCGCCGGATCGACATGCTCACCGCGTACGAGAACACCGGCGAGCTCCCCCCGATCCCCGCGCACCACCCGCAGGAGCCGACCGCCTGATGCCCGAGGGGCACACCATCCACCGGCTGGCCGCCGACCACCGAGAGCGGTTCGGCGGCCGGCGCGTGCGCGTCTCCAGCCCCCAGGGGAAGTTCGCCGACTCGGCAGCCCTGCTCGACGGCACCGTCCTGGAGACCGCCGAGGCCCACGGCAAGCACCTCTTCCTGGCCTTCGAGGGAACCGGCTGGGTCCACATCCACCTGGGCCTCTTCGGCAAGGTGAACTTCGGCGACGCCCCGGCCCCGCCGCCCACGGACACCGTCCGCCTGCGCATCGCCGACGCCCACGGCCACGTCGACCTGCGCGGTCCCACCACCTGCGCGCTGATCACCGACGCCGAGAAGCAGGCGATACACGAGCGCCTGGGGCCCGACCCGCTCCGCGACGCCGACGACCCCGACCGGGCCTGGCGCCGGATCTCGGCGTCCCGCACGACGATCGCCGCCCTCCTCATGGACCAGAAGGTCATCGCCGGCGTCGGCAACGTCTACCGCGCCGAGGTCCTCTTCCGGCACGGCATCGACCCGTACCGGGCGGGCAAGGACCTCACGGCGGGGGAGTGGCACGCGATCTGGACCGACCTCCGCGAACTGATGCGCGAGGGAGTCCGCCTGAACCGCATCGACACGGTCCGCCCCGAGCACACCCCCGAAGCCATGGGCCGTCCGCCCCGCGTGGACGACCACGGCGGCGAGGTCTACGTCTACCGCCGCGCACACCGGCCCTGCCACATCTGCGCGGAAGAGGTTCGCACGGCCGAACTGGCGAACCGCAACCTCTTCTGGTGCCCCGGCTGCCAGACGCGCTGACCCCGACGCGGGCGGCCGCCCCGCGCCGGGGCACCCGAGCGACGAGCGGGAGCCGCCTCCCGGCGCCCGCCCTCCGGGAAACCGCCCCTAGAACCAATACCGGTGATTTAGGTGGGATTCCGGCGAGTCGGGCTGGTCTTGGTCGGCCCGACAAGCCGGACGGTAGGAGTGACAGCTGGGGGCGGGCTGGAGTGCTCGGCCCGTTTGAGTCCCCCGTTCGACATCTTGCGTTTGACGACGCGGGCGTTGGAACGCAATCGCCTTGCGGGCAGTAGTCGTTCGGTGATCTCACGCAGGCTCTGGGCGATGGCCCGGGCGAGTCGGGAGGGGGGAAAGCGCCGCCTGCCCGGTGACGTGGCGGCGGACGACGCGAAGGGTGCGGGTGAAGGAGATCCGGTCGGGATCGTGGCCGGCGTGGAGAGCGGCCTGGTGCATCAGGTCGCGTAGAGCGTGGTGGACGAGCAGGAACGCGAAGATCTCCTGCTCGACCCCGCGCGGATGCTGGGAACGCAGTACGAGCCTGGGTGTGCCCTGGTGGTTCTTGATCTCGTCGAGCGTGCTCTCGATCTCCCACCGCTGGGCGTATAGGGCGGCGAGTTCTCCGGCCGGGGCCTGGTCGGGGTTGAGGATGCTGGTGATCAGCCGGTAAACGGTGCCGTCGCCGCCACGCGGGCCGAGCGTGTACTCGATGACCCGCACCTGTTCCGGGTCCGCCCGCCGGTTCTTGTCACGTGCGGCGACGATCTCCGAGATGTAGGAGCCGTCGTCGAGCGGGGTCAGGACCGGCAGCACCGCGGTGCTCCGCACCCGCCACAGCAGGTCGGCGCCGCTGGCCCGGGCGGCCCGCCACAGGTCCAGGCCGCAAAAGCCCCGGTCGGCGAGCACGAGCATGTCCTCGGCCAGGGCAGGGAACAGCCGCTCGGCCAGGGCGGTCTCGTGGACGGCCAGCGGGGCGATCTCTGCCGCGAAGACCGCATGGGTACCGCATTCGGCCAGGGCCGCGACCCGAGCCTGCGGATACGCGCTTCTCCCCTGTCCGCGGCTGGTACCGGGCCGTCCGAAGAACTCGGCGTTCGCCGCCGTGTCCGGCAGATCGAACGTCGTGCCGTCCACCGCGACCAGTCGCCAGCGCCGGTACCAGGCACCCTGTGTCCGCTTGTCCGCAACCGGCCGGCAGACCCGGTCGAACAGAGCCCGCAGCGGCTCCGGCCCCAACCGGAGCCGGGCCCGGCCGATCGCCGCAGTCGTCGGCACCCGCCACGCTCTCGCCCAGCGGCCCTCCCACTCCAGGCCTTGAACGAGAAGCCGGGCCACCTCCTCGTATCCCTGGCCGAAGAACAGGCACATCGCCAGCACGAAGTACACCACCACCCGAGCGGGCAGCAGCCGACTCCGTTGCTCGACCCGGCCGCACCCGGCGACGACCTCGTCGATCAACTCCGGCGGGAAGGCGCGCGTCAGCACTCCCAACGCGATCCGATCCGAGAACCGGTCACCCACCGACGACTTCGCTTGTCCTGGCCTTGGCACGACCAGCCCAACGACCGAACCGGTCCAAAGTCACCGGTATTGCACCTAGAACCCGTGCGGCAACCACGGCGCGACGGCCGAGCCGAAGCCCACGGACGCCTCGACCAGCGCCCCTCCGCGCAGCTCCCGGACCCGCCCGGCCGCGGCCAACGACACCAGTGACGTACCGCCCAGGTAGGCCGCCCCCAACTCCCCCGCGGACAGCGCCAGGTCCGGGGCGTCCCCGGTGCGGACGCAGACCGCCCCCTTGGCGTCGCCCGTCAACCGCCACCGACCCGCGTTCCACGGGCAGAACGGGTCCGCGACCTCCAACACCACGTCCAGCGGCGCCTGGTACGTCCGGGCCCCGAGCGCCGCACCCACGTCCACGAGGCGCACGTGCAGGGCGTCCCGCAAGGTCGGTGCGCACCGCCGCACGTCGCTCACCAGGTGCTGCCAGCCGTCGTCCACCGGCCGGCTGTGGATCCGCACCTCCGAGGTCAGGTCCACCGAACAGAGGAACCGCCAGAGCGCCGCCTCCGCCGCCGGATCGAGCCCCAACAACTGGTGCACGCGCACCGACCCCTCGGCCCCCGTGAACGACCAGTCCGGCTTGATCGCGTAGTGCGCGAACCCCACGACCTCCCCGTCCCGCTCCGCGAGCACGCAGAGCCGGGGCGACGTCCCCTCCCGATCGGCCGGGGGGTCCAGTAGCGGCAGCCGCTCCCACCCGGGCTGCCGCGCGAGCATCCCCGGCCGCAACGGCACCGACCTCGCGTACACCGCCTCGCACGCCGCGGAGGAATCCGCCGGGTCCGCCTGCCTCAGCACCACGGAGTCCGTGCCCTCCGGCACCGTGAGCCGCACCCGGTTCGTGTCGATCGTCGCCCGCACCGCGTACGCGGCGACGCCGTAGCCGAACCGCCCGTAGATCTCCGGTTCGGACGCCGTCAGCACGGCGAGCGGCTCGCCCGCCGCCCTCAGGTCGTCCAGCTGCCGCCGCATCATCGCGGTGAGGATCCCGCGCCGCCGGTGGGTTCCCGCCACGCTCACCATCGTCACCCCGCCCGCCGGGACCGACGCCCCACCCGGCACCGTGAGCCGGAACGCGAACGCCCCCGCCGTGCCCACGCACAGATCACCGTCCCACGCCCCCAGGAAACGGTCGCACTCGGTCAGGTCACGCCACAGCTGCCGCTCTTCCGGACTTTCCGGCACGCCCCCGAACGCGAGCTCCAACACCCCGTACCAGCGGTCCCACTCCAACGGGTCGAGAACCCGCAGTTCAGTCGTCATGCGCCATCGATATCAACGGCTCGCTCCGGCAGCGACCCGATTTCCCGCACATTGTCACGGGGGTACCCCTGCACGACGCCCGACGGGATGGATAGGGTCCAGGCCAATGGGACATCGCGCGGGAATGAACACGTACGCGGCCCGGGCACGCAGGCGCGTGCGCCGGGCCCGCGTTTCGCTGCGCAGGTCCGCGGTCGACTACTTCCGGGGGGACGGCGCCGACTGGCTCGCCTTCGTCGGACTCCTCCTGGTGATCCCCGCCATCGCCTGCGGCAGCCTCGTCGACCCCGTCTGGTGCTCACCGGCAGCGCTCGCCCTGCCCATCGTGGCCGGCGGACTGCTGCTGCGCCCCGCCAGCCTCCTCGCCCTGTACGCGGCGGCGGCAGGCGCCCTGATCGTCGAATCCATCGTCCTCGGTCCGTACACCCAGGGTCCCGCCAGGGTCACCCCCGGCACGGTCCTCGTCGTCGCCGCCTGCGGCCTCTTCGGACTGCTCATCGCCCAGTTCCGCGCCCGGGTCGGCGTGCCCTGGCGGCGCGGCGGCACCATGCTCTTCGACCTGCGCGAACGCATCCGCGTGCAGAGCGCACTGCCCCGGCTCCCCCAGGGCTGGCACCGCGAGATGGCGCTGCGCCCGGCCGGCGGGCAGTCCTTCTCCGGCGACTTCGTCGTCGCCGCCCGCACCCACGGCGGTCGCACCTTGGAGGTCGTCCTCACCGACGTCTCCGGCAAGGGCATGGACGCCGCCTCCCGCTCGCTGCTGCTCTCCGGCGCCTTCGGCGGGCTCCTCGGATCGCTCCCGCCGGACGGCTTCCTGCCCGCCGCCAACGGCTACCTCCTCCGCCAGAACTGGGACGAGGGCTTCGCCACCTCCATCCACCTCGTCCTCGACCTGGAGTCCGGCGACTACGAGCTCTTCTCCGCCGGTCACCTGCCCGCCCTCCAACTCCACGCGGGCAGCGGTCGCTGGGAGGAGAAGGCCGCCGAAGGCCCCCTGCTCGGCGTCTACGACGGGGCCGAGTTCCATCCGGTCAAGGGGTCGCTGCGTCCCGGCGACGTCCTCATGCTCTTCACCGACGGCCTGGTCGAAGCCGCCGACCGGGACATCGCCGAGGGCATCGACCGGCTCACCGGCGAGGCCGACCGCTGCGTGACCGAAGGCTTCGAGGGCGTCGCCTGGCACCTGATCGAGGCCGTCGCCAAGGACGTCAACGACGACCGCGCCCTCCTGCTGATCTCCCGCCCGGCCTGACCGCCCGCTCCCGATCGATTCCGGCCATCCTGCGGTCCTCCGCACGACCGGGGCGCATCTCGCGGACGGCGTCCCGGCTTCCCGCTTCGCGGCGTCGGTGCACCCGCTTTCCCCGCAGCCCGTCCCTCCTGCCGAGACGATTCGTCACCCGGCAGCGAGGGCAGGAGGGTTGGTGGCACGATGGAGGGCAACGGGGGGTGTTCCGAGACAGGGGCTCCCTGGTGGGCAAGGTGGGACCGACCGAGGGTGGGATCAGTTGTGGCCATTTCACTGTCCGTGGTGTTGCTGTTGGCAATCATCCTGGTGGTGTTGATCCGCGGGGGGAACCTCAAGGCCGGCCCTGCCGTGGTCGCGGTCCTCTTCGGCTTCTTCCTCGCCTCCACCGGCATGGCCGACGACATCCAGCGCTTCCTCGACTCGATCACGCAGACGGTCGCCTCGATCAAGTTCTGAACCCGTTCGGGTGGGGCCCCGTGGGGCGCCCCACCCGAACGCGAAGAGGGCCGGGCCCGGTGCGCTGTCTCGCGC
>NZ_JBHYMF010000083.1:0-30261 GCF_042742855.1 Streptomyces sp. NPDC058877
TGGGGTGTTCACGGGTGCCTCTGACCAGGTCCGCACAAGACCGAATGAAGATCGCTTCCCAAACCGACGGAGATCGTTTCCCACGTACACTGCCGGGATGCCGCGGAGGAGCCCGGTCCGGGTCGATGAAGGTGCGCTGCTAGACCGGCTCGGCCCTGATGCCATGAGGTTCGACCTGACCGGCGCCTCGTTGATCGTCGGTGCCACGGAGATCCAAATCATCGCCGACGCCAATGACGACCCGGCGTCCAGCGGCGTCTGGAGCCGGGACCAGTTCCGTCTGGTCGGCGAGGTACCCGCAGACATCAACGAGGCGCTGACCGGCTACCGGGACGTCTGGAGCTTCGACGAACTCCGGCAGCGGCCGGTGAGCATCGCCATCAGGGTCGATATCGGTTGCTTGCTGCTCGGACGAGCCGAGTTCCGCCGCTGGGGGCCCGGCTGCTACGAGTTCGAGTTCATCGAGCCGCTGACCAGCGGGCTGCTGGAGGTGGTCCGGCCCTCCGTTCCCGATCCCGTACTGCCCACACCGACGTGGGTGGATCTCGTGGCGGCGCGTCCGCAGGAGGCGTTGACGCTGTTCGTCGAGTCGTGGTTCGCCCGGTCCCGACAACCGAGCATCAACACGTCGGCGGAGGCCGTGCCGGCCGCGCTGGCTGCTTTCTACCGCCTGGCCGAAGAGCGGCCGGGAATCCTGGGTTCGCACAACTACGTGCACGAACCGGAGCCCGACCGGTGTGGCCGGGGCGAGGAGCACTTCTCGTTCGCCTGCGAGGTTCAGGGATGCTGGTCGTGGTGCTTCCCACGCCGTCCGGACACGGAGAACGGAGAGCACACTGTCCTGCTCGTCCGGGACGACGAGGCACTGCCGGAGCAGGAGCCTCTGAGCAGGTTCCTGCTCCAGTTCGTTCTGCACGAGGCGACCTTCAGTGCTCCTTACTTGGCACAGGCCGTCGCCTCTGCCGACGACATCGTCCCCCTGCTCCGCTCCGTGCTGCGGGACGTCCCGCTGCGACCCTTCATGGCACCACTCGATCCGACGACCTTCCTCGCCGGCCCCGGCATCGTGGTCGCGCTCTCGGACGGCCCAGGAGAGGACGGCGAAGCCGCCGTCAGCATCGGCGCCCTCCAGCGCAGCGCCCTGCACCCTCTCGGGCAGTTCGACGTCCCCTGGATCAGATTCGATGGCTGATGCCTTCCCGCCCCCGGAGGAGTGGGATGCTGCGGCAGCGGACCGCTTCCGGGACGAGTGCTTCGAGCCCGGTCTGCGGCGCATCTTCCGGTCCGTGGTGACCGATCGGATACCTACCGACGAGCGGCCGCCGCACAGTGCTCTGCTCTTCGGGCCGGAGTTCGGGCCCTTCGCCTCAGACCGCGAGTTCGCAAGCGACTTCTACAACGACATCCATCACCAGGGCATCAGCAACGCGTATACCGCGCAGGCGGTGCCCATGGTGGCCGCCCTCGCCTCCGACGAGCGCGTTCCGGCTGATGAGCGAGCCAGCCTGACGACTCTCCTCTTCCACATCGCCACCGAGATCGACCGCCTCACGGCTGACTGCTGGCCCCGGCAGCACCCGCAGAGTGATCCAGCCGCAGCTGCCCGGGCACGCGCAGCCGTCCGGCGGACGCTTCCAGAGCTGGCGGCCCGTTGGGATACCGCGTCCCTGGGTGTCCGCCTCGCTCTGGCCGCTCTCTGCGCCAGCTTCCCCGAGGAACCGGCGTCATTCCCCTTGCTGGAACGAACGGGAGCATTGGCAGAGGACCTGCACGACAGCCGGCCGCTCTCCGGCTTCCTCCACTTCGCACTGCTCACTGGCACCGCCCCGGAAGAGGCACTGCACACCCGGGTCGACGAGCTGACCGCCTCCTACTGGAGACCCACCCCACGCGAACTACCTGCTCGGCAACGGGCAGTGCACCTGCTCGACCAGATGCTGGCCTGGCTCCGGTGGAAAGTGCTTCCCAACCTCGCCGAATGACCGCGCCGGTCAGCAGATGCCTCGAACGGCACGCGGAAACGACGAAGTCCCAACGTGCTCACGCATCACGGTCATGAGCCGCTGACCGTATTCTGCTGCCCTGGGACCACGAAGGAGACGTATGAGGCCCTCTCCCGGCGTAGGCGTTCACCCTGACCTTCCCGGCACTCTCGTTCACTTCACGGGACGCCCACGAAGCAGCGATGACCATCCCCCGGCTCATGCGAATGGGACCGCCGAGGAACGACTGGTGGGCATCCTCCGCGAGGGAAAGATTCGCGGGAGTGTGCCGTACCGCCAGAACCAGGCTGTGGTCTGCCTGGGCGAGCCCTCCGATGCCGCTCGTCGGGTCCTGCTTCGCGACGGCATTGGCCCGCGCGGGCCGTACGGGCCGTGGGCGCTTCTACTCGACCGCGAGGCTCTCATAGCCGCTGGTGCCCGGCCAGTGCTCTATCTCTCGGACGAGGAGTTGCTCGCGACTGATGGAATGCCAGCCCGATTCCGCGGCCGGCGAGTGCGCTACGAACCCGGCTCCGCGGATTGGCTGCACGAGCGCGAATGGCGGCTTACGTTCAACGACGACGAAACTCCCGACTTCGTACTCACAGCCGATGCCGTCGCGGGCGTCATCGTCGGCGAACAGGGTTGGATGCCTCCGAGCAACTTCGATGAGCAACCCCTTCCCCACGAGCTCTTCAACTATCCAGAGGCTCTCGATTCGAAGCCACGATGGTGGTGGGACGGCAAGGATCTCGTGGCAGACGGAACATTCGCACTTCGCGAGCGGTATGAGTACGAGAAGTGGTTCCTCCTCGACTTCATGGGCCTCATCTGAACGATGATCGTCTCTTGTGGATGATGGTGTTGTGACGAGCATCAGTGGCGACCATGTGAAGGTCTACTTCCGGATGGATGTGGACGAGGACGGCTGGCCGCCGGCGAGCGTCGAGAGCCTGTGGGCGGTGGGCCTCGGTGACGGCACGGTGCGTTTGGACAACACTCCCTGGTTCGTACGTGGGGTTGCCAGCGGGGACATCATCAAGGTGGAGCCCGACAGCGAGGGTCTCCTCTGGGCAGGAGAGACGGTCCGAGCATCGGAGAACTGCACGATCCGGCTGATTGTGTTGAAGGACAGCGGATCAGCTGCTGCTAGGCAAAGCGTCCTGGAGATCTTCCACAAGCTCGGCACGACGGGCGAGGGCATCGAGCGGTACGGGATGGTGGCGCTCGATGTCCCGCCGCAGGCGGACCTGCAGCGGATTCGCAAGCTCCTGGAGCACGGTGAGGCGAAGGAGTGGTGGCACTGGAAAGAAGGGTGCGTCACTGCTGCTTGGAGGGCTACGGCGACGGAGTAAGGACTGCCGCAGCGCGCGTTTGCACTCCGAGGCTTGTCCTCAGTGACGGTTTGCGTCGAGCCACTCGTCGCTGTTCCACATGACGGGCATGGCACCGACAGGTTCGAACTTGATATTGGCGTCGTTGCTGTGGACCAGGCTGAAGAAGCGTCGTTGGAGTACGGCCGCTTGGCGGGCCTGGTCGGCGATGATGTCCAGGACGACTTGCGCCGCCCTGGGGCAGGTTGCCGCGAACCGGTCGTAGTTATTGAAGACGAGGACCAGTCCGGTGCCCTCGGGGGCATCGTCGTAGCTGCCGTAGCAGGCCACGTCGCCAAGGCAGTCGTTGAGCGCGTCCAGGTTGTGCCCGTAGTAGTCGGGAAAATCCAGGGCCGCGGCCATGGCGTGGTGCATGTCCCGCTCCGTGTTCCACTGGCCGGCTTCCAAGCGGATGACGCGGAAGCCTCGGCCTTCAAGACGCTCCACTGCATGTGTGAGGAGGCGCTTGCGCCAGAAGAGGGTGACGAAGGTGTTGGTCATGTACTCGATGCCGGGAAGCCGAGTAGTCGTGGCGGTTGGCCCCGGATTCTGTGCCGCGTCGCTCCGGTAGACGTCGAGGAGACGGAAGAACTCTTCGACGGGAGTCGAGCCGTCGGGGGTGTTGCGCTCGATCTCGGCTGCCCAGGTGAGGGAGGCGACGATGCCGCGATATTCGCAGAGCCAGCGGCTGAAGTCGTCTTCGGGGCAGAAGGCCCAGGGTTCGTCGATGCTGTGCACACCAAGCGCCACCCGGTAGCCGGTAAGCATGGACTGCAGGTGCTGGAGTGAGCCACCAGGCAGCCACATGCCGGGCCGGAGGCGGATCTGCTCGAGGAAGTCGTACACGTCCGTGCAGTCCTGCCAGTGCTTGGCGGTGCTCTGCGGGCTGTCGTCGGTCGGCATGAGGTGAGCCTATGGCGCGTGGCAAGAATGGTCGCCCATCGATGCGGTACGGCCTGGAGATGGACGTGTGCGATCGGTTGAGGGCAGTTGCAGTCACCCTCTGCGATCTTGTTGCAGTCCGTCCTAGTTTTGGCTGGGGCTTCGAATGTCGTCGGAGTCGGGTAGTCAGCAGCGTGAGGGCGGTCTGAATGGCGTCACTGTTCGAGCGTCTGGATAGGGAAGAGGCAGCCGTTCGCGGCGAGTTGTCTGTCCTGAGCAAGGAGTTGGATGCTCTGCATGGACGGATCGCGGCTGCCGAGGGTCGTCTGGCAGATCTGGTAATCACGCGGAAAACGGTCGTTTCGCTGGGCGGTTCAGAGTACGCCGCACACGACACGGAAGGCGGCCAGCCGGACGCTGACGACAGTGACGAACCGGACCCAGAGCATGGCCCCCCCGCCTCCCCTCCTCGAACTGACGGGACCGCTGCTGGTGAGGCCGAGCCTGCGGGCCCGTTGGAGCGGGAGGTCACGCGTGAGCGTGCGTTGGTGCTGCTGGCTGGGGCTGGACGACCGATGTATGTGAAGGACATCGCTGCGGCGATCGGCGAGGACGTCTCGGACACGTCGAAGGGACGGCGCGTGGAGACGACCAGGTCCCGCCTGAAGGCACTTGTGCGGGAGGGCAGGCTGATGGAGGACCCTACGGCTTGGTTCACGATCGCCCCGGCCAGCGCCGGTGAACAGCGGCAGGGGGACGCTCGGGAGTAAACCGGGGCCGCGAGCGCGCGGCGTTTCAGGTGGCACCGCCGAGGGACTACCAATCGACTCGGCGGTGCCGGGTGCGTGAGCGCCATCCGACAGGTGGCTCCGCGCGTCTTCGAGCGTAGTGGAGACTTTCGCCGCTCGATGCGCGGAGCCGCGAACTTCGTCATGCCCGGTCGCCGTTTGGCGTCTTCGGGCGTGAATCGAGGCTCAATGCGTTCTCTTCCGTTCGATGTTGATGTCGCCTGGCCACAGGTTGGCGCCGGTGAAGTGGGCGAGGCGGGCGACGGTCGCCACGTCCGGCCAGGACCGTCCCGCGAGAAGGTCGGCGACGGCCTGCCTGTTCACTCCGGAGCCGGCGGCGGTCGCGCGCAGACTCAGCCCCTGGTCGTCCAGGGCCAGGGCGAGCGTGCGGGCGATGTGCCGGACCGCTTCGGCGGCCGTGTCGGCGCTCGGCCGCTCGGGCCAGGTTTCCGGGTTGTCGGTCAGCTCCCTGGGGGAGCGTGCGCGGGCGCGTCCGCCGACCATGCGCGCACCATCCTGTCCGTTGAAGTTGATCAGCTGTGGAATGGCTGCTTGTCCAGCCGGTATGCATGGACCGTGGTCCTTGATCCCGTCACCTCCGCGAAGATCACCCGCTACCGGCCCAAGGACGCTCCGCCGCTCTGGGCCGAGGTCGCTTCGCTGGTGCGGTCGGTCGTCGCCGCGGCCGTGACAGCCGTGCCCTATGACGTGGAGCGTCTGCTGCACGTGGTGGGCAGGCTGGCGCTGTGGGCCGAGGCGGCGGGGATCGAGCGATCTGCGGACGCGTGGCTGCGCAACGAGGTGATCGACGCGTTCGTACTCTCGCGGGCCGGGGACATCGAGGCGTCGTCGGTCCGGACGTACCGGACGTGGCTTCTGCGCGTACGTGATGCGCTGGCCTGGAGCGAGCGCGGCGAGGCGCCGCCGGTCCGGATGCACGCGGACGCAAGTCCGCACCAGCCCTACACTGCAGCCGAGTTGGCGGGCCTGCGACACTGGGCCACCCATCTGCCCCGCCAGCAGAGGACCGACGCGCTCGCGCTGCTGGGGCTGGGTGCCGGCTTGGGGCTGATGCCGAAGGAGGTCGCGGCCAGCCGGGGCACCGATCTGCGCCGTCCGCGCCGGGACGGTCCGCTGTTGCACAAGGGCGTCGAGCGGCTGGTCCCGCTCGTCGCCCGTGCCGCCTGGGACCCCGTTCTGGGTGAACTGGCAGATCGGGCGGGCGGCGGGTACTTGTTCCGGCCGAGGCGGACCGTCGAATACTCCAAGAACCTGATCGGCTCCTGGTCCCTGCTCCACCGTCCTCCGCAGGATCTGCCCGCGGTGCAGGTGGGCCGGTTGCGGGCGACGTGGATCGTCGAGTTGATGCGCGCGCATATCGATCACCATCTGATCGCGCAGGCAGCCGGGCTCGCATCGGCCGCGTCCCTGGCGCGCTGGCAGCATTTGGTGCCGCCCGTCGATGACGCCACTGCCGCACGGCTCCTGCGCGGGCCGGATCGGTGACCAAGCCCCGGGCCTGGCGGAGTCCGGAGAAGATCAGAAAGTGCCGACCACGACCAGTCACCGACGCGCCGTTCGAGATCCCGGACTCCAAGGTCGGGCACCTCGACGCACTCCTGCACGACTCGGGTGTGCTGGAGCTGATCGACGCCGAGCTGGCGGGACGCCCCGGGCCGAAGGGTCTGCCGGTGCGGACCGTGCTGGTGGGGCTGCTGCTGTCCCTGCACTACCACCGCAGCGCGACTCTCGCGGATGTCTGCCGCGTGCTCCTGGACGAGCTGCGGGCGCCTGCCCGGGGCTGGTTGGGAGTCCCGGACCCCAGCTCGCTCGACGCTCACGGACGGCACGCGTTCACCCGCTGTGTCTACCGGTCCTTCGACCGCCTGACCACCGCTCTGGACCCCTTCCGCTGTGACCGGCGCCGTCGGCTGCCCGCTGACGAGGCCAGGATCGCGGTCTCGGCCTGGGAGGACATGGACAGCGAACGAGTGCGCCGCCGGATCTTGCTGCAGGAGATCAGCGACCGCCTGGTGCTGGTCACGGTCCGTCTCGCTCACCGCCGTGGCCTGTTCAAGGGCTGGCGGGGCGATATCGGGGTCGACACCACCCCGGTTCCCGCCTGGCACCACGAGCCCAGCGAGCGTCGCGGTCTCGCGTCCGTCGAGCTCACCGCCGGCTGGCACTACTGCGGCGGCGCCGACGAAGGGATCTTCGGGCACTCCGCCACCCTCCTCGTCGCCGCCAGCCGCAGGCACCCGGCCGGCCACCCCCGGGCCGGAAAGCGCGTCAGCCGACACCCCCAGCTCGTGCTCGGCCTCGTCCTGGACAGACCCGGCAAACGGATCGGCCAGAACGCAATCCACGCCCTGACCGCCCTGACCCCGTTCGGCTTTCCCACCGGGATCCTGGCCTCCGACCGCGCCTACACCGATCAGGTCTCCACACACTTCGCCCAGCCCGCACGACGCCTCGGCTACCAGCTCGTCCTCGACTACAAACGAGAGAACCGCGGCGTCCAGGGCACTCACGAAGGCGCCCTGCTCGTCGACGGGTCTCTCGCCTGCCCAGCCATGCCCACCACCCTCGCCCAGGCGACCTTCGACCTCAGCGACAAAGCCGTACGCGGCATCGCCGACGACACCCTGCTCCGCGAGCAAATCGCCGCCCGCGAGCCGTACTACCTGCGCCTCAAGCAGTCCGCGGACGAGCGCGGCGCAATCCGGCTCCAGTGCCCGGCCAGCGGACCATCGCCCAAAGTGGCCTGTCCCCGCTTCAACCAGGTCCACCAGATCCCCGCACCACGACCTCCTGTCGTGGACCTCACCGACCAGCGGGCCACCGCCGCACACACCGCGGCCAAACCCACCGTGCCCATCCCCCAGGCCGAACGCCTGCGACCGCTGCCCAAGAAGGAACTGCCGCAGATCTGCCAGAAGCCGACGATCACGGTCCGGCCCGGCGACCTCGGCAAGAGCGACAAGTTCCGCCAGGACCGGCACTACCTCCACCCCAGCTGGCAGGACGCCTACCGGCCCGAACGGGCCAACATCGAAGGGGCGAACGGGAGGCTCAAGAGCCACGGCATCAATATCGCCGACCCCAGCAAGCGGCTCGCCCACGGCCGCGTCGCGCAGACCATCCTCCTCGCCCTGATGGTCTGCAGCGCCAACCTGCAGATGCTGTTCACCTGGGACCAGACCGCCGGCACCACAGCCAATAGGGATCCTGCCGATGTGATCACGGCGCCCTCGGAAACGGCTCCGGGTTCCCTCGCCGCGAACGGGCTCTCCCCACCCCGGACACCAACGATGGTCCACACCAGCACATAACGCCCCAGCACGACACGACGAGCTCAAGCACGCCCAGCAGCAGCTCCGACGCCTCTCACCCACCCGAACCACCCCGCACCCCAGGCCGATCCTCTGCCGGGCCATCGTCCTAAGCCCCGTCCGCGTTCGGACACCAGCTCGAACACACCCCGGAAACGCCGAGATCCCGCCCAGCCTCTCGGCTGAACGGGATCTCGTGACGATTCTCGAGAGCATCTCGAGAACTGTCGTCTGTGGACCTGTGGGGATTTGAACCCCAGACCCCCTCGATGCGAACGAGGTGCGCTACCAGACTGCGCCACAGGCCCTTGCGACGTGTGAAACATTAGCATCCCGATCGGGGAGAACAAAAATCGCTCCCGCCGCAGGTCAGCCGGGACCGTCGGGGACCCCGTGCAGGGGGTGCCGCCCGCACGAACGGGGGCGGCCCACGGGCCGGCGGGTACGGGTCGGGACCTTCCCGGAAGGCGCGAGTCCGCCGGGCCGGGGCCCGGGGCCCGACCGGCAGGGGTCATTCGTTGGCCGCTCGGGGGCGGTCGTCGTCCGCGTACTGGTCGAAGAGCGGGGTGCGCCCGTGGTCGCGGCCGGCGTGGGGTCGGGCGGTGCGCTGACGGGGGGCCGGGCCGGGGGCCGGGTCGGCCGCCGTGGAGGAGCGGGCCGAGCTCCAGGTCTCCGGGTCGGTGATGTCGACGCCGCTCGTGGCGCGCGGGGCGACCGGCGCGGTGACGTAGGTGGGCAGCGGCACCGGGACGGGCTCCCAGCTGCCGCCGCGGGCCGGGCCCCGCTCGCGCTGTTGGTCCACCCACTCCGCGTGGTCGGTCTGCTCGACCAGGGCCCGCCGGTCGGCCTCCTGCGGGGAGACGGAGGGGACCGCGGGCGTCTGCTCGGCCTCCGGTTCGGGGGTGGGGGCCGGGCGACGGCTCTCGCGCAGTCGGGCGGCTGCCGCTTCGGCTCGGCGCCGGTCCATCACGTACACGAACCGACGGCGTTCCTGGGCCCGCAGGTGGACGATGTACGCGCTGAGCAGCAGTGCGGGGGCGGCCGGGGCCCACAGGAAGGCGACGCCGCCGATGGCCGCGACGACCGCCCCGAGGGTGAAGGCGACGAAGAGGAGCGTCGTGGTCCGTCGGCGTCGGGCGAGGACCTTGCCGCGTCGGGCCCGCTCGGCGGCTCCCGGGGCGGGGCGGGGCGCCGGGTGCGGCTCCGGTTCCGACGGGGGGACGGGGGGGCTCATGCGGGCCTCCGTCCTGGCCGCGGGCGCGGAGAAGGCCCGGACGTCGACCGAGCTCAGGTGCTCGGTCTCCGCGTCCGGGTCCACGTCGGGCGTCGGTCCCTCCGCCGCAAGGTCCCGCTCCTTGAGCTCCTTGGCGTATCGGCGCTCCATGCCCGCCCGTCCGGAAAGCAGCCGGATGGCGGTGCTGAAGCGTTCCGTCGGACGGGCTTCGTTCAACTCGTCCTGCCTGCGGAGCCACATCGGCACCAAGTAGGCGGCCCAGGCCCCGACGATGACTGCGTAGATGAGGCCGCTGCTGCTCACGCTCACACGGTAGAGGGGTTCCGTAACACGCATCGGCCAATTGGCTCGGTGTGTCGCACGATCTGGCTGATATCACTGAACTTTTTTGTGATTGTTCAGATCGATTGACCGCCAACTGGCGATTGAATTCGAACACTTATTGCATTCTTGCGTGGTGCCAGCGTCGAAGGAGCCCTTCCGGCACCTCCTCCGCCGTCAACGCGAACACCAGGTGGTCCCGCCACGCACCGTCGATGTGGAGGTAGCGGGGCCGCAGCCCCTCCTCGCGGAAGCCGAGCTTCTCCACCACACGGCGGGAAGGCCCGTTCTCCGGGCGGATGCACACCTCCATGCGGTGGAGCCCGAGCACCCGGAAGCAGTGGTCGACGGCGAGGGCGACCGCCGTCGGCATCACCCCGCGCCCGGCCACCTCCCGGTCCACCCAGTACCCCACGTGCCCCGAGCACATCGAGCCCCAGGTGATTCCCGCGACGGTCAACTGGCCGACGAGCCGGCCCTGGTACTCGATGACGAACGGCAGCATCCGCCCGGCGTTCGCCTCCGACCTCAGGTGCCGCACCATCTGGCGGTACGTCGGCCGCTGGGCGACCGGGCCACCGGGAGCCGGCGGCGGAACCGTCGCCTCCCAGGGGCGCAACCACTCGCGGTTGCGACGGTTCACCTCGCGCCAGGCGGCCTGGTCACGCATCTTTATCGGTCGGAGCAGCACATCGCCGTCGACGAGGACCACCGGCCAGGACGGAATCACGACGCTCTCGGATGGTCGCCGCCGCGGATCTGGTCGACGGCGTGGCGCAGCAGCGGCTCCAGGACGGCGAGCCCGTCGCGCACCCCGCCCGGAGAGCCCGGCAGGTTCACGATGAGCGTGCTGCCGGCGACCCCGGCCAGACCGCGCGAGAGCGCCGCCGTCGGCACCTTCTCCCGGCCGTGGGCGCGGATCGCCTCGGGGATGCCCGGGATCTCCCGCTCCAGGACCCGTCGGGTCGCCTCGGGGGTCTCGTCGGTGGGCGAGATGCCCGTGCCGCCGGTGGTGACGATCACGTCGTACCCGGCGGCGACCCCGGCGCGCAGGGCCGCCTCGACGGGCGCGCCGTCGGGGACGACCTGGGGGCCCTCCACGGCGAAGCGCATCCGGGTGAGGCCCTCGGCGATCAGCGGGCCGCCCCTGTCCTCGTACACCCCCGCGGACGCCCGGTTGGAGGCGGTGACGACGAGCGCGCGATAGGCCTCCGCCGGGGCCTCCCCTGGACGGTCGGGGGCCGCCTCGTGCTCGTGTGCTCCCGCGACCCGGCCGGCGCGCGTCACGCCTCGGTCCTCGTCCAGTGGCCCGACTTGCCGCCCGTCTTCTCCTCCACCCGCACGTCGGAGATGACCGCGCCCTTGTCGACCGCCTTGACCATGTCGACGACGGTCAGGGCGGCCACCGAGACCGCCGTCAGGGCCTCCATCTCGACGCCGGTGCGGTCGGTGGTCTTCACCGTCGCCAGGATCTCGACCGCGTCGTCCGCGACCGCCAGGTCCAGGGTGACGCCCGAGACGGCCAGCGGGTGGCAGAGGGGGATGAGGTCGGGGGTCTTCTTGGCGCCCATGATCCCGGCGATGCGGGCGGTCGCGAGGGCGTCTCCCTTCGGGACGCCCTCGCCGCGCAGCAGCTCGATCACGCGCGGCGAGACGAGGACCCGCCCGCTGGCGCGGGCGGTGCGGGACGTGACGTCCTTCGCCGATACGTCGACCATGCGGGCCGCGCCCGCCTCGTCGATGTGGGTGAGACCTTGCTGCGTGCTCATGGCCGTGACACTCCCGGTCGCTGTGTGGGACGACACCGTACCCCCACCCTCGCCCCCTCAGCCGAGGAGGACCACTTCCAGCTCGGTGCCGGGCTCCGCCCTCTCCGTCTCCTCCGGGACCACCAGCAGGCAGTCCGCGTGCGCGAGGGCCGCGATCAGATGGGAGCCGGCACCGCCCACCGGAGTGACGGTGCCTGCCTCCCGGTCGTACCGGCCGCGCAGGAACTGCCGGCGGCCCGCCGGGGACGACAGGGCCCCGTCGGCGGCGAGGGTCGCCCGCACCCGGGGCCGGTGCAGGTCCTCGACGCCCATCAGCGCGCGGATCGCGGGACGCACGAACAGCTCGAAGGAGACGTACGAGGAGACCGGGTTGCCCGGGAGGGCGAGCAGCGGGATCTGCTCGACGCCGATCGCGCCGAAGCCCTGCGGCTTGCCCGGCTGCATCGCCAGCTTGCGGAAGTCGACCTGTCCGTCGGCGGTCAGCGCCTCCTTCACCACGTCGTACGCGCCGACGCTCACCCCGCCGGTGGTCACGATCAGGTCGGCCCGGATGAGCTGGTCCTCGATGGTGGCGCGCAGCGACTCGGCGTCGTCGGCGACGGCGCCCACCCGGTAGGCGAGGGCGCCGGCGTCCCGGGCCGCCGCGGCGAGCGCGAAGCTGTTGGAGTCGTGGATCTGGCCCTTGCCCAGCGGTTCGCCGGGCTGGACGAGCTCGCTGCCGGTCGAGAGGACCACCACCCGGGGCCTCGGACGGACCCGGACCGTGCCGCGGCCGATCGCGGCGAGCAGACCGATCTGCGGCGGCCCCAGGACCGTGCCCGCCGCGAGGGCGAGCTCGCCGGCCCGTACGTCGCTGCCCGCGGTCCGGACGTGGGCGCCGGCCTCGGCGGACCGGTGCACCCGGACCTCTCCCCCGGCCCCCTCGGGGGCGGCGCTCGCGGCGCTCATGCCGGTGGCGGCGCCCCCGCCGGTGCCGCCGTCGGTCCACTCCACGGGAACGACGGCCTCGGCGCCGGGCGGCAGCGGGGCGCCGGTCATGATCCGGGCGGCTTGACCGGGGCCGACCTCGGGCAGGCCCTCGGCACCGGCCGCGACGTCGCCGATCACGGTGAGGACGGCGGGGAACTCCTCGGTGGCGCCGGTGACGTCGGCGATCCGGACGGCGTACCCGTCCATGGAGCTGTTGTCGAAGGGGGGCAGCGCGACCGGCACCGTCACGTCCTCGACGAGGACACAGCCCTGTGCGTCGAGGAGTTGGAGCTCGATGGGTTCGAGCGGGCCGACCGTCGCGAGGATGTCGGCGAGGTGCTCGTCCACCGACCACAGGCCGCGGGCCGGGCCTGCGCAGGGGTCGGCGGACCCTTCGCCGGGGCCGTGCTCGTGGTGGTCGTCGTGGGACGGCGACGGTGCCGCGCTGCTGCTCAAGGTGTTACATCTCCTCGCTGACGTATCTCCGGAGCCAGGCCCGGAAGTCCGGTCCCAAATCTTCACGTTCGCACGCGAGTCTGACAATGGCACGCAGATAGTCCCCGCGGTCACCGGTGTCATAGCGGCGTCCCTTGAACACGACGCCGTGCACCGGGCCGCCGATCTTCTCGTCCGAGGCGAGTTTCTGCAGGGCGTCGGTCAGCTGGATCTCCCCGCCGCGCCCCGGCTCGGTCTCCCGCAACGTGTCGAAGACGGCCGGGTCCAGCACGTAGCGGCCGATGATCGCGTAATTGCTGGGCGCCTCGCCCGGGTCGGGCTTCTCGACCAGGTCCGTGACCTTGACGACGTCCGAGTCGCCGGTGGGCTCGACCGCCGCGCAGCCGTAGAGGTGGATCTGCGAGGGCTCGACCTCCATCAGCGCGATCACGCTGCCGCCCTCGCGCTCCTGCACCTCCACCATCCGCGCGAGGAGGGGGTCGCGCGGGTCGATGAGGTCGTCGCCGAGGAGCACCGCGAAGGGCTGGTCGCCTACGTGGGGGGCGGCGCAGAGCACGGCGTGGCCGAGGCCGCGCGGGGCGCCCTGGCGCACATAGTGCATGGTCGCGAGGTCGCTGGACTCCTGGACCTTGGAGAGGCGTTCCCCGTCGCCCTTGCGGATCAGGGCTTCTTCCAGTTCGTAGTTCCGGTCGAAGTGGTCCTCCAGGGGGCGCTTGTTCCGGCCGGTGATCATCAGGACGTCGGAAAGGCCGGCCGCGACGGCTTCTTCCACGACGTACTGGATGGCCGGCTTGTCGACGACTGGCAGCATCTCCTTCGGCGTCGCCTTGGTCGCCGGAAGGAAGCGGGTGCCGAGGCCGGCGGCCGGGATGACAGCCTTGGTGATCCGACCGAGCCTGAGGAGCGACTGATTCATGCGGAGCACCTTAGTCGTTCAGAATGAGAAGAAGATGTGCCTTCGGTTAACTTTCTTGCCATAAAGCCAATTATGAGAATTTCACGAACACATAGAAGGCCTTCATGACTTCGGAGATGTCTGAAAAGACCGTGCTGCGCAGCCGACTTCTGGCAGCCCGGGCCGCACTGACCCCCGATTCCCTCGCGAACACGGCCGAATCACTGGCCCGCCGGGGAATGGAACTGGCCGAACTCTCCGGGGCGGCCACCGTCGCCGCCTATGTGTCGGTGGGGCGCGAGCCGGGCACGCGCGCGCTGCTCGACGCCCTCCGTGTGCGCGGGGTACGGGTCCTGCTCCCCGTCCTGCTGCCCGACAACGACTTGGACTGGGCCGCGTACGAGGGGCCCGGACGGCTCGCGAAGGCGGGCCGGGGACTCCTCGAACCGCTGGGCCCCCGGCTCGGCCCCGAGGCGGTGTGCACCGCCGACGCCGTGCTGCTGCCGGGCCTCGCGGTGGACGGCCGCGGAATGCGGCTCGGGCGGGGCGGCGGCTCGTACGACCGGGTCCTCGCCCGGCTCGTCCGGGCGGGCGTCGACCCGGCCCTGGTGGTGCTCCTCTACGCGGACGAGGTGGTCGCCCGGGTCCCGGAGGAACCGCACGACCACCCCGTACACGCGGTGGTGACCCCAAAGGGGGTCACCCGTTTCCGCCCCTGATCAGGGCTTGAGGACCAAGGTGTCCTCCGCCGCCGCGTCCACCGCGGCCTTGCCGTAGGCCCAGTCGTACAACTCGCCCTTCGCCCAGGTGTCCGTCTGGTCGGCGTAGTGGGGGTGGAAGGCGTGACCGGAGGCCCCGGTCAGGTTGACCCAGCGGGACTTGTCCCAGTCGCCGACGTTGACGACCATCCGCATCGACGGCACCCAGATGACGTCGTAGCCGCCGGCCGCGTTCCAACCGGTGGCGTCGACCGCCGCCTCGCCGCCGCCCAGGTTCCACGGGCCGCGGTTGAGGAGCCGCTGCACGAAGCCGGGGCCCGCGGTGCCGAGGGTCTGGTTCTTCAGGGTCAGCTGGTGCAGGCGGCCCCAGTTCCAACTGGAGACGTCCTTGCCGAGCTTGGCGGTCAGCTCCCAGCGCGCGTCCTTCATGGCGCGGGCGAGCAGCTGGTCGCGGGTCTCGGTGGCCGGGTCGGTGCGGTTGGCGGGGGTGACCCACCAGTCGCTCTTCTCCTGCTTGAGGAGCGGACGGACCACCTCGTACCAGCGGTCGCCGCCGTCCGGCTGCGCCGAGTCGGGGTCGCGCTCGCCGCACTCCCGGACGAGCTTGTTCTGCTCGTCGACCGGGCCGGTGGCGTCGGCCGGACGCACGTTGATGCAGTCCCCCTCGACGCGCAGCTCCTTGGGCAGCTTGTCGCCGAAGGCGAGCTTGAGGACGTTGCGCCAGACGGCGTTGAAGTAGGCGGCGGCGGCCGAGTCGGGCTCCTGGGTGTAGTCCCAGCCCTCCAGCAGCTTCTGCGCCTCGCGGACGTAGGGGTCGGCGATGTCGACCTTCAGCAGCAGCGGGTTGAGCAGGGTCGCGATCTCGCTGCGGTTGTCGCTCTGCATGGTCCGCATGTCGTCCGGCGAGATCTTTCCGCCGTCCTTGATCTTCGACTCGATGAGGTCGTTGATCCGCTGGCTGCGCGAGCCGTAGCCCCAGTCCTTGGTGAGCAGGTCGGGGTAGGCCTTCTCGTCGATGACGGCCTGGTTGGCGGTGACGATGTAGCCGCGCTCCGGGTCGTACTCGTAGGGCAGCTGCTCGAAGGGGATGTACCCCTTCCAACGGTAGGAGGAGTCCCAGCCCGGCGCCGGGAGGGTGCCGTCGCCCTTGGAGCGCTGCGGGATCTTGCCCGGGGACTGGTAGCCGATGTGGCCTTCGACGTCGGCGTAGATCAGGTTCTGGGACGGGACCTCGAAGTTCTTCGCGGCGGCCCGGAAGGTGGTGAAGTCCTTGGCCCGGTCCAGGGCGAAGATCGCGTCCATCGACTTGCCCGGCTGGAGCGCGGTCCACTGGAGGGAGACGCCGTAGCCGGTGCCGCGGTCGGGGGCGGCGTTGCCGACGGGGGCGGTCCGGCCGACCTTCTCCAGCTCGGAGGAGCGGTCGGAGACGAGCGGGCCCCGCTCGGTGGAGCGGACGGTGATCTTGCGGTCGCTGCCGCCGGCGACCTTGATGGTCTCCTCGCGGCTCGTGAAGGGCTTCACCTTGCCGTCGACGAGGTAGCCGTCGGGGCCGATCTTCTCCAGGTAGAGGTCGGTCACGTCGGCGCCCAGGTTGGTGAGGCCCCAGGCGACCTTGTCGTTGTGGCCGATGATCACTCCGGGCGTGCCGGAGAAGGTGTAGCCGGCGACGTCGTAGCGGCAGGTCGCCGAGACCGAGCGGCAGTGCAGGCCCATCTGGTACCAGAGGGACGGCAGCTGGGGCGCGAGGTGCGGGTCGTTGGCGAGCAGCGGCTTGCCCGAGGTCGTGTACGTGCCGGAGACGACCCAGGAGTTCGACCCGATGCCGTTGCCGTTGGGGCCGAGGAGGGCCGGGACCGTGTCGAGGACCTCGGAGAGCGCGCTGAGCTGGGACTGCACTCCGGAGGAGCCGGAGGAACCGGAACCGTCGGTGCCGGTGCCCGTGGCGTCCCCGTCCGCGGTGCCCTCGTCCCCGGATGCCCGGGCCTTCGGGTCGAACTTCCCGGTGGACTCGTCGACCGTGCCGCCGCCCAGGATCGGCTGGTGGAGCGCGTACGGGTACTCCGGGTACAGCTCCTTGATCTGCTTCGCGCTCAGCCGGCTCGTCATCAGCGAGCGGTCGATCTCGTCCTGCATGTTGCCGCGCAGGTCCCAGGCCATCGCCTTGAGCCAGGCCACCGAGTCGACCGGCGTCCACGGCTCGATCGCGTAGTCGTTGGTGAAGGCGAGCGCGGCGTACTCGACGGAGACGTCGGCCGGGTCCCGGTCCTTCAGGTAGGCGTTGACGCCCTCCGCGTACGCCTGGAGGTACTTCTTGGTCTCCGGCGAGAGGACCTTGTCGTACTCCTCCTGCGCGACCCGGCGCCAGCCGAGCGTGCGCAGGAAGGCGTCGGTGTCGACCTGGCTCTCGCCGAACATCTCGGAGAGCCGGCCCGCGGTCACGTGCCGGCGGACGTCCATCTCGTAGAACCGGTCCTGCGCCTGGACGTAGCCCTGGGCGCGGAAGAGGTCCGCCTCGTTGTCGGCGTAGATCTGCGGAACGCCGTTCGCGTCGCGTTTGACCTCGACGTCGGCGGAGAGCCGGTCGAGGCGGATCTCACCGGTCGTCTGCGGGAACGAGGCCCGGACGGTGCTCACGCCCCAGTAACCGCCGAAGCCAATGCCCACGACCAGTGCGAGGACCAGGACGAGGAGGAGCAGGCGGGCACGCCGCCCTTTCTTGGCGGTCTTCTTGCCGGGGGGTGCGGTCGTGTTGGAGGGCATCGCTGTCCTTCGAGGGGCAGGGTGGTCCTGGGGTACGGGAGCAACCTTAGGCGCAGCGTCCGGACGGCCCGGACGCGGTGTCAGGAAGAGAACCGTACTGATGAACGAGGAGAGGCAAAGCCGGCGTCAAGAAAGCGTTAAAGATTAGGTAAGGTAACGAAGTACCGGCCGCTGGAGCACGATCCAGCCGCACGTGAGGGGAAGGAACGGCACTGACTGTCCACCAGCTCAACGCACTGCTGCTCATCTGCTCGCTCGTCCTGCTCGTGGCCGTCGCCGCCGTGCGGATCTCCTCCCGGAGCGGCCTCCCCAGCCTCCTGCTCTACCTGGGCATCGGCGTCGCGATGGGACAGGACGGCATCGGCAACGTCGCCTTCGACAACGCCGAGCTCACGCAGGTCATCGGGTACGCCGCCCTCGTCGTCATCCTCGCCGAGGGCGGACTCGGCACGAAGTGGAAGGAGATCAAGCCGGCCCTGCCCGCCGCGGTCGTCCTCTCCACCGTGGGCGTCGCGGTGAGCGTCGGCATCACGGCCTCGGCCGCGCACTACCTGGTCGGACTCGACTGGCGACAGGCCCTGATCATCGGCGCCGTCGTCTCCTCCACCGATGCCGCCGCGGTCTTCTCCGTCCTGCGCAAGGTGCCCCTCCCCTCCCGGGTCACCGGCGTCCTGGAGGCCGAATCCGGCTTCAACGACGCCCCCGTCGTCATCCTCGTCGTCGCCTTCTCCACCGCGGGCCCCGTCGACCAGTGGTACGTGCTCGTCGGCGAGATCGCCCTCGAACTCGCCATCGGCGCCGCCGTCGGCCTCGCCGTCGGCTTCGTCGGCGCCTACGGCCTGCGCCACGTCGCCCTGCCCGCCTCCGGCCTCTACCCGATCGCCGTCATGGCCATCGCGGTCACCGCGTACGCCGCCGGCGCGATGGTCCACGGTTCGGGCTTCCTCGCCGTCTACCTGGCCTCGATGGTCCTCGGCAACGCCAAGCTGCCGCACGCCCCCGCGAACCGCGGCTTCGCCGAGGGACTCGGCTGGATCGCCCAGATCGGCATGTTCGTCCTGCTCGGCCTGCTCGTCACCCCGCACGAGCTCGTCCGCGACTTCTGGCCCGCCGTCGTGATCGGCCTCGTCCTGACGACGGTCGCCCGGCCCATGGAGGTCCTGGTCAGCCTGCTGCCCTTCCGGATCCCCTGGCAGGAGCAGGTCCTGATGTCCTGGGCCGGCCTGCGCGGAGCCGTCCCCATCATCCTCGCCACCATCCCGATGGTGTCGCAGATCGAGGGCAGCGAGCGGATCTTCAACATCGTCTTCGTCCTCGTCGTCGTCTACACCCTCGTCCAGGGCCCGACCCTGCCCTGGCTGGCGAAGGCCCTCAAATTGGGCGACTCCGCCGAGGCCGCCGACCTCGGCGTCGAATCCGCCCCCCTGGAGCGGCTCCGCGGACACCTGCTCTCCGTGGCCATCCCGGCGGGCTCCCGGATGCACGGCGTCGAGGTCGCCGAGCTCCGCCTGCCGGCCGGGGCCGCGGTCACCCTGGTCGTACGGGACGACGCCAGCTTCGTACCGGGGCCCTCGACCGTGCTGCGGCGCGGCGACGAACTCCTGGTCGTCGCCACCGACCCCGTGCGCGACGCCACCGAGCGGCGGCTGCGGGCGGTCGGACAGGGCGGCAAGCTCGCCGGCTGGCTCGGGACCGGCGGATCGACCGCCGTCGGCAGGGCCGCGGAGACCACCCCGCGCTTCCACCTGCCGGGAAGTGGCCACGAGAGGAAAACTTCCCGTTAATCCCAGGCATTAATTCGGGTGCGGGAGTGTTTTCCCAGGCGGGAAGAGCCTCTCCCCTGTACCATCTAAGGAACACCTGATCGAACCAACTCTGCCTGACGCAGAGCTGGCGCGACCGTATGGCGGCCGTGGCGCCCCTCCACCGTGGGGCCGGCCCGGTATCTACCGCAGTAACGCGCATGAGGACAGCTCTCGGCGACACCCGCACCACCGTGCTCGGGGCGCGCTACCAGGCGGCAGAAAGGCAAGGACCGTGGCGTCCACGGTCGTCTCGGACAAGCGGCCCGGCTACGGGCAGCTGCTGCGCACTCCCGGTGCGCTCTCCTTCCTGATCCCCGGCTTCGCCGCACGACAGCCCTTCGCGATGCTGACCATCGGCATCGTCCTGCTCGTCCAGCACACCACCGGATCCTTCGGCAGCGCCGGCGCGGTCGCCGCCGTCACCGGCGTCTCCATGGCGCTCTTCGCCCCGCAGAGCGGCAAGCTCGCCGACCGCTTCGGACAGCGCGCCGTCCTGGTCCCCGGGGTCCTCGTCCACTCCGTCGCCGTCTCCCTGCTCGTCGTCCTCGCCCTGGTCGGGGCCCCGCTGTGGGCGCTCTTCCTGGCCGCCGTGCCCGCCGGCGCCTCCGTGCCCCAGGTCGGGCCGATGGTCCGGGCCCGCTGGGCCGCCAAGCTGGACGGGACTCCGCTGATGTCGACGGCCGCGGCCTTCGAATCCGTGACGGACGAGTTCACCTTCGTCGTCGGCCCCGTCCTCGCGACCGCCCTGTGCACCGGGGTCCACCCGGCCGCCGGCCTGATCGCCGAGGCCGCCCTCACCCTCGTCGGCGGCCTGTTCTTCGCCGCCCAGCGCGCCACCCAGCCCGCTTACGGACGGCCCACCACGGCCACCGCCGAACCCCACCGCTCCGCCCTGTCCGTCCCCGGCGTCCGCGTCCTGGTCATCGCCTTCCTCGGCATCGGCTCCGTCTTCGGCGGCATGCAGGTCTCCCTCACCGCCTTCACCGAAGAGATCGGCAACCCCGGCGCCAACGGCCTGCTGTACGGGATCTTCGCCGCCGGCAACATGCTCGCGGGCATCGCCATGGGCGCCATCGCCTGGAAGACCGGCCCCCGCCGGCGCCTGGTCCTGGGCTACGCGGGTCTCGCCGCCGCGGCCTCCCTGCTGTGGACCGCACACTCGGTGCTGCTCCTCGGCGCCCTGGGCCTGGTCGTCGGCCTGTGCATCGCCCCCGCGCTGATCACCGGCTACACCCTGGTCGAGGCCCTGGTGCCGGCCACGGCCCGCACCGAGGCCTTCACCTGGCTCACCGGCGCCGTCGCACTCGGCCAGGCCGCGGCCGTCACGGTCGCCGGACGCCTCGCCGACGCCCACGGCGCCAGCGCCGGCTTCCTGGTGCCGATGGCCGGCACCGCCCTCGCCCTGGCCACCCTGCTGGCCCTGCGGTCGCGGCTCGCGCCGGCCCGCGGGACCCGCACGATCGCCCGGGGCACGAGGGACCGCGAACCGGTCACGGTCGGAAGCGCATGAAGTCGACCTGCTCGCCCTTCCCCCCGGGGAACGCACCGCGGTGACCCTCGCGGGGCCTGCCGGAAGGAGGCCCTTCGCGCGGACCTTCGGGCCTCCGTGGCGACCGGTCGGGCCCCGACCGCCGGCGAAGCAGGTGACGAATGTTACTCCGAGCGGCTGGACGCAGCCGCTACTATGGAAAATTGTTAGCACTCATCGAGTGAGAGTGCCAGGAGGAAGTCAAGTGCCGACCTACCAGTACCAGTGCACCGAGTGCGGCGAAGGCCTCGAGGCGGTGCAGAAGTTCACCGATGACGCCCTGACCGAGTGCCCCAGCTGCCAGGGACGCCTGAAGAAGGTGTTCTCGGCCGTCGGCATCGTCTTCAAGGGCTCCGGCTTCTACCGGAACGACAGCCGCGGCTCCTCGTCCAGCAGTTCGCCGGCCTCGTCGAAGTCCTCGACCACCCCGTCGACCTCGTCGTCCGCTTCGTCCTCGGACGCCAAGCCGGCCGCTTCGTCGTCCGCTTCCTCCTCCTCGACGTCCTCGTCGAGCACCGGAAGCTCCGCAGCCTGACCGCTGCCCCGCGGACTTCCCGAGGGCCCCGTCGCACCCCGCGACGGGGCCCTCGGCCGCTCCCCCGCCGCACCCCGTGCATAGAGTGACCGGCATGGCGAACCATGACGCGTACGCGGACATCGGCGTGATCGGCGGCTCCGGCTTCTACTCGTTCCTGGAGGACGTCACGGAGGTGTCCGTCGACACCCCCTACGGCAGCCCCAGCGACTCCCTGTTCTTCGGCGAGGTCGCCGGCCGACGGGTCGCCTTCCTGCCCCGGCACGGCCGCGGCCACACCGTCCCCCCGCACCGGATCAACTACCGCGCCAACCTCTGGGCGCTGCGCTCCGTGGGCGTGCGGCAGGTCCTCGGCCCCTGCGCCGTCGGCGGGCTGCGCGAGGAGTACGGGCCTGGCACGCTCGTCGTGCCCGACCAGCTGGTCGACCGCACCAAGAGCCGCGCCCAGACCTACTTCGACGGGGAGCGCCGCGCGGACGGCGCCGTCCCCAACGTCGTCCACGTGACCTTCGCCGACCCCTACTGCCCGGACGGGCGGCGGGTCGCCGTGAAGGCCGCCCGGGGGCGCGGTTGGGAGCCGGTCGACGGCGGCACCATGGTCGTCGTCGAAGGCCCCCGCTTCTCCACCCGTGCCGAATCGCGCTGGCACGCCGCCGCCGGATGGTCGATCGTCGGCATGACCGGGCACCCGGAGGCCGTCCTCGCCCGCGAACTGGGCCTCTGCTACACCTCGCTCGCCCTCGTCACCGACCTGGACGCGGGCGCGGAAACGGGCGAGGGCGTCTCCCACACCGAGGTGCTGCAGGTGTTCGGCGAGAACGTGGAACGCCTGCGGGGGGTGCTCTTCGACGCGGTGTCGGCGCTCCCGGCGACCCTGGACCGGGACTGCCTCTGCACCCGTGCCCAGGACGGCTGGGACCTGGGGATCGAGCTGCCCTGAACCACCCCCGGGGGTGAGGGGGTCGTCCACAGCCGGGGAGCGGTCCACAGGGCGGCGCGGGCCGGGGGCGGGGTCGGGAGAGTGGGGGACGCACCCCGCCCCCGAGCCGAACAGGCGGTACCTCCCCGTGACGACGCCCCCCTCCTCCGTCCCCGCGCCCCGTGTGGTGCCGCCCTTCGAGCCGCTACGCGTCCGGGGCACCCGGCAGCGGTTGCGGCGGGCACTGCGCCGGGGGCGGCGCGCACCGGCACTGCTCCTGGCCCTGACCGCGGCCTCGCTGGCCGTCGCGCTCACCGGCTCGGGACCTCCCCGCCCGGGGCTTCCGGGCACGGGCCCCGCGCACGCGGGGCCTTCCGGCAGGACCCCGTCGAGCGCCGGCCCCTCGTCACTCGAAGCCCCCGCAGCACACGGGCCGGTGCTCCACGACTCCACGCCCGGCGCCCGCGCACGACCCCCCGTCGCAGACCTGGTCTCCGCACCGGTGCGGATCGCCGACGCCGAAACCGTCCGGCTGCTGCGCCCCGGCGACCTGGTCGACGTCATCGCCGCGCCCGACTCCCCGCTGGGCGAGGGGGGCGAAGCCCGGGTGGTCGCCACGGGCGCCCGGGTGGCAGAAGTCCCGCGCCCCGCGGAGGCGCGTGCGGACGGCGGGGCGCTCGTCGTCCTGTCCGTGCCGCGCTCGACCGCCACGACACTGGCAGGTGCCGGTGTCACTTCCCAACTGGCGCTGATCTTGTGCTGATTCGCACTGACTCACTGTCAAGTAACCGTCCCGTGTGTATGGATTGGACGCCCCTGCGACCTTCACGGCCTAATGGCTCCGCACACAGCAGCACACGCGACGAAAGGCACCCCGGTGGCCAAGAAGGAAAGTGTGATGGCGGGCTTCAAGGCCTTCCTGATGCGCGGAAACGTGATCGACCTCGCGGTGGCGGTCGTCATCGGTGCCGCCTTCACCAACATCGTGAACTCGGTGGTCAGGGGCGTCATCAACCCGCTCGTGGGAGCCTTCGGCACGAAGGACCTGGACAGCTACCGGTCCTGCCTCAAGGGCCCCTGCAGGATCGACGACGCGGGGAACGTGGTCTCCGGCATCCCGATCATGTGGGGCACCGTCCTCAGCGCGGTCCTCAGCTTCCTGATCACCGCGGCCGTCGTCTACTTCCTCATGGTCCTGCCGATGGCCAAGGTCCTCGCCAAGCGCGCCGCGCACGACAAGGCGAAGGAAGGCGTCCAGGAGACCCTGGAGGTCAGCGAGCTGGAGGTGCTCAAGGAGATCCGCGACCACCTCGTCTCCCAGCGCGGTCCGTCGACGGGCACGGGCAGCGGCACGGGCGGGGGCGCCGGCTCCGGTGGCGGTTTCGGGAAGCACCCCACCTCCTGACCGGCGGGACGCGCCGGTCTCAGAGGTGGTGCGGCGGCTTCTCGTCGAGGAAGCGCGCGAGCTCGGCGGCACTGTCGCCGCCGGCCGGAGGCCGCTCTCCCCACCCGCGGTCCGTGTCGTCCGCGGATTGCTGGTCCAGCGGATCGTCGAAGACGAGTGCCGGCTTCGGAGTGTTCTCGGTGGGGGAAGTGGTGCCGGGCCGCTTCGCGTCTCGCGGTCCGTGGGCGGGGGCGGTGCTCATCTCTTCAGGGTACGCCCGCCCCGCCGCCCCGTACCCCCCTGATCAGCAGTTCTTCGGCAGACCTCGGGAAGGCGCTCCCGCGGTGGCCTCTCCCTCGCGGGCGTCGAAGCCCCTTCGTCACGGGGGCGGGGCGGCTTCGCTCCGGGCGGCGGGGCGGGGCGGCGGCCCGGGAAGGCCCCGGTTCCAGGGGACTTACGACCCTGCGACGGGGGCCGTACGGCGACGGCGGGGCGGGGGCGGTGAGCGTAGCGTTTGCTCGTGCGGGGCCGCCCCGACGAACGACACCGCCGGCCGGCCCCGCGCCTCCTGCGGGTCGGTTCGCGCAGACGCAGTGCGGCGGGCGTGGCATGCGGCCCTCCCGGCCGGCCGCTCTGCTGTGCTGGGGTCCATGACACAACCGTTCCTCCCCCTCACCGCGCGCTCCCGTGAGGAGTCGCACCGGGCCGCCACGCCCCTGGAGCTCTTCTTCGACCTGTGCTTCGTCGTCGCCGTCGCCCAGGCCGGGGCCGAACTGGTGCACGCGATCGCCGAGGGGCACGCCGGCGAGGGCATCGTCAGCTACGCGATGGTCTTCTTCGCGATCTGGTGGGCGTGGATGAACTTCTCCTGGTTCGCCTCGGCCTACGACAACGACGACGTGCTCTACCGGATCGTCACCCTGGTCCAGATCGCCGGTGTCCTCGTGCTCGCCGCCGGCGTCTCGCGCGCCTTCGCGGAGCACGACTTCCTCGTCGTCTACCTCGGCTACGTCGTGATGCGGGTCGCCCTGGCCTCGCAGTGGCTGCGCGCCGCCCGCCACGCCTCCTCTCCGGCGGAACGGACCATGTGCCACCGGTACGCGGGCGGGGTGCTCGCCTGCCAGATCGGCTGGTTCACCCTGCTGTTGGTGCCGGAGCCGGCCCTTCCCTGGGTCTTCCTGGTGATGGCCCTCGCCGAGATGAGCGTGCCGGTGTACGCGGAGAAGGCCGCGCCCAGCGCCTGGCATCCGCACCACATCGCCGAGCGGTACGGGCTGTTCACCATCATCGTGCTCGGCGAGACGATCGCCGCCGCGACCGTGGCCGTGAAGACGGGCGTGGTCGAGAACGACGCCCTGGACGAGCTGCTCCCGATCGCCGCCGGCGGTCTGCTGCTCGTCTTCTCCGCGTGGTGGATCTACTTCGTGGTGCCCGCCCACGACCGGCTGACCTCCAGCCGTCAGGGCTTCGTCTGGGGCTACGGCCACTACCTGATCTTCTCTTCGGCCGCGGCGATCGGCGCGGGCCTGGAGATCGCGGTCGAGCAGGCCGTGGGCGAGGCCCATCTGTCCACGCTCGCCGCCTCGGCCGCCGTGACGATCCCGTCGGCCGTTTTCCTGCTGTCGGTGTGGCTGCTGCACGCCCGCTACTTCAAGGTCGGCATCGCCCAGCAGTTGGTGCTGCCGGTCTCGTCGTTCGCGATCCTGATGTGCTCCTACGCGGGACGCTGGGCGGTCCTCGCGGCCGGTCTCGTCGCGGCGACCACGGTCGGCGTCGGCACCGTCCTGACCGCCCGCGGCCGGATCCGGCGCGCCGGGACGGCCTGACCCGCCCCGAAGCCGGGGCGCCGTCGGCTCGGGCCGCACCGGCCGGGTGGGCGACGGGCCCTTCGCCCTCCTCACCGGACTGCCGGCCTCACCGCGGGGCGCGTGGTAGGCAGGGTGGCATGACACTTCCCGAGGGGACGAACGGCCAGGACGCGATCACCGATGTGCACGGGCTCCGCGTGGGCCACGCAGGCGCGGTCGGGCCCGGCGCGCTCAGCGGCACCACGGTGGTGCTGGCGCCGGAGGGCGGGGTGGTCGCCGCCGTGGACGTGCGGGGCGGGGGACCGGGTACCCGGGAGACGGACGCCCTGGACCCGAGGAACGTGGTCCAGCGGATCGACGCGGTCGTCCTGACCGGCGGCAGCGCGTACGGCTTGGACGCGGCCACCGGGGTGATGGCGTGGCTGGCCGAGCGGAACCGGGGCGTGCGGGTGGGTCCCGCGCCCTCCCAGGTGGTGCCGGTGGTGCCCGCCGCGTGCGTCTTCGACCTGGGGCGGGGCGGGGACTTCACGGCCCGGCCGGACGCGTCCACGGGACGGGCCGCGGTCGCGGCGGCCGCCGCCTCCGGGGAGCGTGCGCACGTGGGGACGGGCGCGGTCGGTGCGGGCACCGGGGCCGTGGCCGGGGGGTTGCGGGGCGGGGTGGGGACGGCGAGCACCGTCCTGGGGTCGGGGATCACGGTCGGCGCGCTCGTGGTGGTGAACGCGGTGGGTTCGGTGGTCGACCCGACGACGGGCGTTCCCTACGGCAGCTACTTCGAGGCGGGCCGGCCCGCCTTCCCCGGGCCTGCGGTGCACCAGGCGGCGCTGCGGCGGCTGGCGGAGGCGCGGGAGGCCAGCGTCCCGCCGTCGTTGAACACCACGCTCGCCGTCGTCGCGACCGATGCGGTGATCACCCGGGCTCAGGCGCAGAAGGTCGCGGGCACGGCGCACGACGGCATCGCGCGCGCGGTGCGCCCGGTGCACCTGATGAACGACGGGGACACGGTCTTCGCGCTCTCCACGGGGTCGCGGGAGTTGCCGGAGGGGTCGGGGCCGCTCGTGCTGAACGAGATCCTGGCGGCGGGCGCCGATCTGGTGACCCGGGCGATCGTCCGGGCGGTGCTCGCGGCTCCGGCCGGCCTGCGCGGTCCGGGCGGTGACTTCCCTTCGTACCGCGAGCTGTACGGAGGGGATGCGGACGCGTACTCCCGGTAAGTGAAGGGGAGTTGGGGAAAGGGGGCGGGAACTTCCCGCGAACGCCCTTCGTTTTCCGCGAACCCCGGACACGATGTCAGACCCAGGGACTACGTTAAGCGAGCACCAAGTGACATGCGGCGACGGCCTGGAGACCCTCTTGAACGATCCGCAGGATCCTGACGATCCGTACGAGACGACCGAGATGCACCTTGAGCGGCTCCTCGGCCGGGCGCTCAACTCCTTCGACCTGCCCGACTCGACCGTCGAGCGCCTCGGCACGGCGCTCGCGCACTCCAGTGCGCTGCACTCCTCGCACCACAGCGCGTCGCTGCACCGCACGACCCACCGCCATGCGTATCTGCTGGCCGACGGCAGCGCGCTCAGCCTGTGGGAGCTGACCCACAACGCCGGCCGGGACGGCGCCCAGCAGCACGAGTTGTACACGGAGGAGACGGAGGCGCGGCTCGCCGCCTCACGTCTGCCGACGGGGTCGACGTCGAACTGGACCGCGGAGCACTCCGACGGTCGCGCCGACGAGGACGACGACTTCGAAACGTTCGGTGCCCTGCTCGCCCGTCCGATACCCGCCCAGCCCCGGATGTACGTGCCGGACGACTCCGCCGACCACGCGCGCCGCGTCCTGCGCCGCGCGGAGAACCCGGACCGGCCGGGCGAGCGGACGGCCCGCCGGCTCCAGCGGGCCTTCGCCCACCACATCACCCAGGCCCTCGGCCGCCACTGTCCGTTGGGGAGCGGTCGGGACGCCGGCTTCACCCTCTACGAGCACCAGTTCCTGCTGCTCGACGGCAGCGAGGTCAGTCTCTGGGAGGTCGAGCACACGGCGACGCCGGACGGCCGGCACATGTGCGAGGTGTACGAGGACGAGCAGGCGGCCCGCGGCGCGATGGAGTCCCGCGCCCGGGTCCGCTGAGGAACCGGACCCGCTGCCGGGCCCGGTTCCGGCACGGGTACGACGCGGGGCCCCGGCCCGGGTGCTTCCCGGAGTCGGGGCCCCGCCGCACGGGGGTCAGTGCGTGAGCACCGGCTCCTTCTCGGTGACGGCCTCCGCCTCGCCGCCGCCCTCCAGGTGCTGCTTCGGCTTCGCCGGGAGCGCGAACATCACCAGGAAGATTCCGGCGAGCACCGCCGCCGCCCATCCCAGCGCGTTCTGGAAGGCGTCGGTGAACGCCGGTCCCACCTCGGCCGGGACCCGGGCGAGCCGCTCGTCGTCGATGGTTCCGAAGAAGACCACCGAGACCAGGCCGAGTCCGAGCGCATTGCCCATCTGCCCGGTCGTGTTGATCAGTCCCGAGGCCGAACCCGCGTGCTCCTTCGGCACGTCCGAGAGCACCGCGTCCGTCAGCGGCGCCACGATCAGGCCCATGCCGAGCCCCATGACGACCAGCGGCACGATCATCTGCAGGGGCTGGATCCCGGTTCCGTACCGTCCGGCTTCGAAGAGGTAGAACAGGACGCCCGCGGCCATCGTCAGTGCGCCCGCCTGGAGCACCTTGCGGCCGAAGCGCGGCACCAGCTTCTGCACGGACAGGCCGGCGGCGACCGAGACCGAGATCGAGAACGGCACCCCGGTCAGGCCCGCCTTCAGCGGGCTCCAGCCGAGTCCGACCTGCATGTAGAGCGTCCAGACCAGGAAGAAGATGCCGAGCACGACACCGAAGGTCAGTTGCACCGCGATGCCGGCCGCGAAGCTCTTCACCCGGAACAGCGACAGTTCGACGAGCGGCGAGCCGTCCTTGGCCGTCTTGTGCTTCTCGTAGGCGATGAGGAGCCCGAAGACGAGCAGGCTGCCGACCATCATCAGGTGGCCCCACAGCGGCCAGTCCAGCTCACGGCCGCGCGTCAGCGGGTAGATCAGCATCAGCAGCGCGGTCGTCACCAGGAACACGCCGATCAGGTCGAGCCGGAGCGCCTTCGGCGCCTTCGACTCGGTGATGAACTTCCGTCCCAGGAGCAGGCCCGCGATGCCGACCGGCAGGTTGATCAGGAAGATCGGTCGCCACTCCAGGCCCGCGATGTTCCCCTGGGTGAGCAGTGCGCCCAGCAAGGGGCCGGAGACCGCACCGAGGCCGATGATCGCGCCGAACATCCCGAAGACCTTGCCCCGCTCGTGCGCCGGGAAGGTGACGTGGATGATCGAGAGGACCTGCGGCACCATCAGCGCGGCCGTCGCTCCCTGGAGCAGACGGGAGGCGACCAGTATCTCCTGGTTGGCCGCGAAGCCGCACAGCGCGGAGGCGATCGTGAAGCCGGCGGTGCCGAGGAGGAAGAGGCGCTTGCGGCCGTAGATGTCCCCGAGCCGCCCGCCGGTGATCAGGCCGGCGGCGAACGCCAGCGCATACCCCGCAGTGATCCACTGGATGGCCCCGAACGAGGCGCCGAGGTCCTTCTCGATGCTGGGGATGGCGATGTTGACGATCGTGGCGTCGACCAGGTCCATGAAGGCGGCGGTCATGACGATGGCGAGGGCGATCCATCGCCGCTTGTCGCTGGCCGCCCCGGCGTCGAGGGGGGCGTCGTGTGAACTCATGGAAGAAAGGTAGAACCCATCTAGGCCAGTTCATGTCCTAGTTGCCCGGCATCCTGGAGACATGACGGACACCCCGGCACGACTCCTGACCTTGCTCTCGCTCCTCCAGACCCCGCGCGAGTGGCCCGGAAGCGAACTCGCCACCCGACTCGCGGTCTCCACGCGCACCATCCGCCGGGACGTCGAGCGGCTGCGCGAACTCGGCTACCCCGTCGAGGCGACCATGGGCGCGGTCGGCGGCTACCGCCTCGTCGCCGGTACGGCCGTGCCGCCGCTGCTGCTCGACGACGAGGAGGCCGTCGCGATCGCGGTCGGGCTGCGCGCCGGCGCCGGGCACGCCATCGAGGGCGTCGAGGAGGCGTCCGTGCGGGCCCTGGCGAAGCTGGAGCACGTGCTGCCCGCACGGCTCCGGTACCGGGTCTCCGCCCTGCAGCACGCGACGATCCCGCTGACCAGGGGCGACGGGGCCACCGTCACGCCCGCCACCCTGACCGCGCTCGCGGGTGCGGTGACCGGGCACGAACGGCTCCGGTTCGGCTATCGGGCCGGGGACGGCGCGGAGACCAAGCGGCTGGTGGAGCCGTACCGGCTGGTGTCGACCGGCCAGCGCTGGTACCTCGTCGCGTACGACCTGGGGCGCGAGGACTGGCGGACCTTCCGGGTGGACCGGGTGAGCGAGCCCTTCCCGACGGGTGCCCGCTTCGCCCCGCGGGAGCTGCCCGAGGGGGACGCCGCCAGCTACACGGCCCGCTCGATGGCCCGGGCCCAAGGAGAGGTCGACCTCGACGTGGAGTTCGCCGCCCCGGTCCCGTCGGTCGCCGCGCGCCTGCCCGCACACCTCGTGCCGACCGAGACGGCCCCGGGCCGCTGCCGCTTGCGCGCCCGGGTTCCCGACTCGGTGGAATGGCTGGCGCTGCGCCTCGCCCTGATGGACGTCGACTTCACCGTCCACGGCCCGGAGCCGTTGATCGTCCACATGCGGGCCCTGGCGGCCAGGCTGGCGGCGGCGTCCGGCGCCTGACCGACCGCGACCGCAGGGGCCCGGGAGGTCCCGGGCC